>NZ_JBMDWU010000368.1:0-30791 GCF_048594385.1 Micromonospora sp.
CGGGTGGGCGGGCGCGGCTACTTCTACTCCCCCACCGTGGTCTCCGGGGTACGCCAGGCCGACGAGATCATCCAGCAGGAGGTGTTCGGCCCGGTCATCACCGTGCAGCGGTTCACCGACGAGGACGAGGCGGTGCGCTGGGCCAACGGCGTCGACTACGGTCTGTCCGCCTCGGTCTGGACGCGTGACCACGGCCGGGCGATGCGGATGACCCGCCGGCTCGACTTCGGCTGCGTCTGGGTGAACACCCACATCCCGTTCGTGTCGGAGATGCCGCACGGCGGTTTCAAGCACTCCGGGCACGGCAAGGACCTGTCGGTCTACAGCCTGGAGGACTACACCCGGATCAAGCACGTCATGCACCACATCGAGGGCTGATCCCGTGAGCGCGAGGAGTGAGCCGGGTTTGCGAGCCCCGCAGTCGCGAACGAAAGACGGCACTGTGGTTTCCAGCGCGGAGCTGCACCGGCGGCGGGAGGCCGCCGTGGCCCGGGGCGTCGGCAGCGTCATCGACTCGTACGTGGACACCGCCAGCGGCGGCACGATCGTCGACGTCGACGGGCGGGAGTGGATCGACTTCGCCGCCGGCATCGCGGTCACCAGCGTCGGCAACGCCGCCCCGCGCGTTGTCGAGGCGGTACGGGCCCAGGTCGAACGGTTCACCCACACCTGCTTCATGGTCGCCCCGTACGAGTCGTACGTAACGGTTTGCGAGCAGCTCAACGCGCTGACCCCGGGCACCTTCGCGAAGCGGTCGGCGCTGTTCAACTCGGGTGCCGAGGCGGTGGAGAACGCGGTGAAGATCGCCCGGCACGCCACCGGACGGCAGGCCGTGGTGGTCTTCGAGCACGCCTACCACGGCCGGACCAACCTGACCATGGCGTTGACCGCGAAGAACATGCCGTACAAGCACCGGTTCGGGCCGTTCGCCGGGGAGATCCACCGGGTGCCGATGTCGTACCCGCTGCGCGACGGCGGGCTGTCCGGGGCGCAGGCGGCGGCGCGGGCGATCGAGCTGGTGGACAAGCAGGTCGGGGCGGAGAACGTGGCCGCGCTGCTGATCGAACCGATCCAGGGCGAGGGCGGTTTCGTCGTACCGGCGACGGGTTTCCTGCCGGCGTTGCGCGAGTGGGCGACGGCGGCCGGGGCGGTGTTCGTCGCCGACGAGATCCAGACCGGCTTCTGCCGCACCGGCGACTGGTTCGCCTGCGACCACGAGGGCGTGGTGCCGGATCTGGTCACCCTGGCCAAGGGCATCGCCGGTGGCCTGCCGTTGGCGGCGGTGACCGGCCGGGCGGAGCTGATGGACGCGGTGCACGTCGGCGGTCTCGGCGGCACCTACGGCGGCAACCCGATCGCCTGTGCGGCGGCCCTGGCCAGCATCGCCACGATGCGGGAACTGGACCTGGCCGCCGCCGCGCGACGGATCGGGTCGGTGCTCGCCGACCGGCTGCGGGCGATCGCCGCCCGCGATCCCCGGATCGCCGAGGTACGCGGCCGGGGCGCGATGCTGGCCGTGGAGCTGGTCCGGCCGGGCGGCCTGGTTCCCGACCCGGCCGCCGCCAGCGCCGTCTCGGCGGCCTGCCACGCCGCCGGCCTGCTCACCCTCACCTGCGGCACCTACGGCAACGTGCTGCGGTTCCTGCCGCCGCTGGTGATCTCCGACGACGAGTTGGCCCGTGGGCTGGACATCCTGGACGCCGCCTTCGGCTGACGTCCACGCCCCCGACCGCCGGTACGCTCAGCGCACCAGCTCGACGAGGTTGCGCCGGATCACGTTCTTGCCCGGCTCCCGCAGCAGCTCCATCGCGGCGGCGTTGAGCAGCACGCAACTACCCGACGGCCCGCTCACCGACACCGTCGCCACCTTCCCGTTGTCCAGGTTCGTCACCCGCAACCGTGTCCCCACCGGGAACCGGTCACTCGTCGCGGCAGGCGCACCGGCCTCGGCGGAGAACGTGACCGAGCCGGAGCAGATGCTCGGCCGGGCGGACGTGGTGTCGGCGAACCCGAATCCGGTCCCCACCGCGACCACCGCCATGGCGACCACCGCCACCCCCGCCGCCAGTACGTGCTTGCGCTGTACCTTCACCACGCCTCCCGTCGTCGCCGTTGCCTGCACCGCCTGGTACGTCCCGGACCCGCCCCCCGTTCAACCCAACCCGCCGCCATCCCGCACTTCCGCTGTCGATCAAGGAATTGTGATGGCCTTTCCCACCCTTTGATGCCGATTCCTGCCCGCCACAACTCCACGATCGACTAGCCGGGGGCGGGGTCAGGGGTGGAGGAGGTGGGCCCTCCCTGCCCGAGACTCGCTCTCAGCGGGGAGAGGGCCGCGAGACCCACACGGGGGGGGGCGTGAGACCCGGGCGAAACCGGGTGGGGTGGGGGTCAGCGTTCTTCCATTGCCCAGGGGGAGCCGTAGGCGGTGAGCAGGTCGAGGAAGGGGCGGGGTGGCAGCGCCTCCGGGCCGAGCACCCCGACCCCGGACCAGCCGCCGGTGGCGAGCAGTTCCAGCGCCACCACCGGGTTGACCGCGGTCTGCCAGACCACCGCCTGGTGGCCGTACTCCCGCATGGACCACTCGTTGTCGACCACGTGGTAGAGGTAGACCTTCCGGGGCCGGCCGTCGATGCCGGTGCCGGTGACGTACGTGCCGGCGCAGGTCTTGCCGCGCATCCGGTCGCCGAGGGTGGCCGGGTCGGGCAGGCTGGCGGCGACCACGTCGCGCGGCGAGACCTGCACACCGCGCACCGAGACCGGGGTGGTCGAGTCGAGGCCGACCTTGTGCAGGGCCCGGAGCACCTCGATGAACTCGTCGCCGAGGCCGTACTTGAAGGTGACCCGCCGGGCCCTGACCCAGCGCGGGATCAGCAGCACCTCCTCGTGTTCGACGTTGACGCACTCGACGGGGCCGATGCCGGCCGGGAAGTCGAAGACCTCCGGTTCGCTGAACGGTTCGGTGGTGAACCAGCCACGGTCCCGTTCCCAGATCACCGGCGGGTTGAGGCATTCCTCGATGGTGGTCCAGATGGAGAACGACGGGGCGAAGTCGTAGCCGTCGACGGTGAGGTTCGCGCCGTCACGGATGCCGATCTCGTCGATGTCGGTGAACAGTTCGTCGGCGGCGTACCTGGCGAACACGTCGGACAGGCCCGGTTCGATGCCGATCCCGCACAGCGCCAGCCGACCGGCGTCCGCCCAGGTGGTGGCGGCGGCGAACTGTACGTCGCCGAGCTTCACCCCGGTCTCGGTGTAGGGCCGGGCCGGGTGCGGGTGGGACAGCGACATCGCCATGTCCAGGTAGTCGGCCCCGGCGGCGAACGCCCCGTCGAAGATCGGCATGACGAAACGCGGGTCGACCGCGTTGAGCACGTGGGTGATCCGGTGTTCCCGGCAGAGCGCGGCGACCGCGTCCGCCGAGGCGGCGTCCACCCGGGCGGCGACGAACCGGTCGCCGTACCCGGCGACGGCCCGCTCGGCCCGGATCAGGTCGTAGTCGGCGACGACGACGGTGTCGAAGAAGGAACGGCGGGCGGCGATGGCGACGGCGGCGGAGCCGACCCCGCCGGCGCCGACGAGCAGGATACGCATCAGGAATCGAACCCCAAACCAAGACGATCGAGCGTACGGAGCCAGTGCAGACGCTGGTCGTCGTGCGCGTGCGCGTCGGCGCGGGCCGGCGACCGGCGGGTGAGGTTGGTGTCGGCGGCCGGACGGGGCAGGTCGGGGCGGTGGTGCGCATACCGGCCGGGCGTCGCCTCGGCGAGCGACCGGCCGGTATGCGGGAGGATCATGACGGGCCGGTCGCCCGTCGGCCGGGCGCGTCGGCGACCGGGAGCGCGGCCCGACGGGCCCGTCGACCGCGCAGCATGCTCAGCCCGACGAGCAGCAGGGCGATGCCGAACATCGCCGTGCCGATCACGTTGACCTGTGGGGGGATGCCCCGCTGGGCGGCACCCCAGACGTACATGGGGAAGGTGACGGTGGTGCCGGCGTTGAAGTTCGTCACGATGAAGTCGTCGAAGCTGAGCGAGAAGGCCAGCAGGGCGGCGGCGACGATGCCGGGCAGTACCAGGGGCAGGGTGATCCGCCGGAACGTCTGCCACTCGCTGGCGTAGAGGTCCATCGCGGCCTCCTCCAGCCGCCGGTCCATCCCGGCGAGCCGGGCCTTGACCGTCACCACCACGAACGACACGCAGAACATCACGTGCGCGATGACGACGGTCCAGAAGCCCTGCGGCACCCCGGCGGAGACGAACAGGGCGAGCAGCGAGGTGCCGAGCACCAGCTCCGGCGTCGCCATCGGCAGGAAGATCAGCAGGTTGATCCCGCCGCGCCCCCGGAACCGGTGCCGGACCAGGGCGAACGCCATCAGCGTGCCGATCACCGTGGACCCGACGGTGGCGAGGAACCCGATCTGCACGCTGCGGACGACCGCGTCGCACATCTCGGGGGTGGCGCAGGGCTGCCGCCAGTTGTCCAGGGTGAACTCGTTGAAGTCGTACGACAGCCGGCTGGACGGGCGGTTGAGGGAGAGGCCGGCGACCACGGCGATCGGCAGGAACAGGTAGCCGAGCACCAGCAGCGCGACGATCATCACCCACCGGTCGGCCAACCACCGCGACACCCTCACCGGAATACACCTCCGTTCGCAACTGCGGGGCTCCGCTGCGCTGCACTCCTCGCGCTCACAGCACTTCCTCCGTGCCGGCCCTGCGCAGGTAGACGAAGACCACCGCGAGGATCGCCGCCATCAGCAGGAAGGACAGGGCGGCGCCCTGCGGGTAGTCCAGCCGGACCAGGAACGCCGAGTCGATGACGTTGCCGATCATGTACTCGTTGGGGGTGCCGAGGAGTTCGGCGTTGATGTAGTCACCGGTGGCCGGGATGAAGAACAGCAGCGTGCCGGCGATCAGGCCGGGCATCGACAGCGGCAGGGTGACCCTGCGGAAGGCGCGCAGCGGGCCCGCGTACAGGTCGCTGGCCGCCTCCAGCAGTCGGCGGTCGAGCCGCTCCAGGCTCGCGTACAACGGCAGCACCAGGAACGGCAGGAAGTTGTACGTCAACCCGAGCACCACCGCGACGGGGGTGGCGAGCAGCCGCCCGTCGGGGCCGAGCAGGTGGACGTCGCGCAGCAGCCCGACCAGCGCGCCGTTGTCCGACAGGATGGTCTTCCAGGCCAGGGTGCGCACCAGGAAACTGGTGAACATCGGGGCGACCACGCAGACCAGCAGCAGGTTCTTCCACCGGCCGGCCTTCTGCGCGATCGCGTACGCCAGCGGGTAGCCCATCAGCAGGGCCAGCACCAGCGCCGCCCCGGCGTAGCCGAACGACCTGGCGAACTGCGGCGCGTACGCCTGCAACGCCTCCGGATAGTTGCCGAACGCCCAGGTCAGCGCGTACCCGGTGGAGAGCGAACCGGTCGGGTCGTAGAGGCTGGCGGCGGCGAGCTGCACCAGCGGCACGACGAAGAACAGCACCAGCCAGGCCGCCCCCGGCAACAGCAGCAGGTACGGCAGCAACCGGTGCCGGCCCGGCCGGGCCGGTGGGGCCGCCCCCGACGCGGGCACCCCGCCGCCGAGCTGCGCCAGGGCGGTCACGACGGGACCTTGACCGGCTCGTCGAGCAACGGCGTGGTGCGGTCGTCCTGGCCCGGCTCGCGGGGCAGCAGGAAGGCGTGCCGGGGGTCCCAGTGCGCCACCACGGACGTGCCGACCGGGTGCTGCCGGCCGACGCCGCTGTTCGCCGCGAACGCGGACAGTTCACTGCCCCACCCGGTGCGCACCAGGTACTGCGTGCTCACCCCCACGTACGACGCGTCGGTGATCACCCCTTCGACGTGCTGGTGGCCGGCGGGCACCTCGTCGGCGGTCTCGGCCAGGTGCAGTTTCTCGGGACGTACCCCCAGGTAGACCGGGCCCCGGTCGACGCGGGCGCGGTCGACGGGCACCGAGAAGCGCGCGCCGTGCGCGGTGACCGGCACCTCGGGCCCGGCCGGGCCGGCGGCGTCGGCGGCGAGCAGGTTGGACTGGCCGAGGAAGTTCGCCACGAACGCGGTCGCCGGGTACTCGTAGAGTTCGGCGGGCGCGCCGAGCTGTTCGATCCGCCCGGCGTTCATCACCGCAACCGTGTCGGCCATCGTCATGGCCTCCTCCTGGTCGTGGGTGACGTGCACGAAGGTGATGCCGACCTCGGTCTGGATGCGTTTCAGCTCGATCTGCATCTGCCGGCGCAGCTTCAGGTCGAGCGCGCCGAGCGGCTCGTCGAGCAGCAGCACCTGCGGGTGGTTGATCAGGGCGCGGGCCAGCGCGACCCGCTGCTGCTGGCCACCGGAGAGCTGCGCGGGGCGACGTCTGCCGAACCCGTCGAGCTGGACCAGCGACAGCATCTGCCGGACCTGGCCGTCGACCTTGCGGATGCCGCGCCGCCGCAGCCCGAAGGCCACGTTCTCGGCGATGTCCAGGTGCGGGAAGAGCGCGTAGCTCTGGAAGACCGTGTTGACCGGCCGCTTGTACGGCCGCAGCCGGCTGATGTCCCGGTCGCCGAGGAGCACCTGCCCGCTGGTCGGTTCCTCCAGCCCGGCGATCATCCGCAGGGTGGTCGTCTTGCCGCAGCCGGACGCCCCGAGCAGGGCGAAGAAGGACCCCTGCGGGACGGTCAGGCTGAGGTCGTCGACGGCGGTGAAGATGCCGAACCGTTTGGTCAGGTGGGTCAGCCGCAGGTCACCGGCGGGTGCCTCGTTCGCCATCCCGCTCACGCCCCGATGACCTGCTGGAACTTGGACTCGTATTCCTTTTCCTGTTTCTCGTCCAGGGCCATGAAGACCTTGGACTTCGCCAGCAGGGCGTCGTCCGGGAAGATCAGCGGGTTGGCGGCCAGCTCCGGGTCGATCTTCTCCATCTCGGCCTGGGCGCCCTTGACCGGGCAGATGTAGTTGACGTACGCGGCGAGCTTCGCCGCCACCGCCGGCTGGTAGTAGTAGTTGATCAGCTCTTCGGCGTTGCCCCGGTGGGTGGCCTTGTTGGGCACCAGCATGTTGTCGCTGAACAGCATCACCCCCGAGTCCGGCGCGACGAACCTGATTTTGGGGTTGTCGCCGGCCAACTGGATCACGTCGCCGGACCAGCCGACACACGCGGCGATGTCGCCCTTGGCCAGGTCGGGGGCGTAGTCGTTGCCGGTGAACCGGCGGATGTGCTTCGACTCGACGGCCTTACGCAGCTTGGTGAGGGCGTCGTCGAACTGGGCGGCGGTGAAGTTCGACGGGTCGTGCCCGTTGGACTGGAGCAGCAGGCCCATGGTGTCCCGCATCTCCGACAGGGCGGTCACCTTGCCCTTGAGGTCGGAGCGGGTGAGCAGCTCGTCGACGGTGCGGATCTCCCCGGTGACGGCGCCGTTGTAGGCCAGCCCGGCGAGGCCGGACTGCCACGGGATGGCCACCCGGTTCTCCTGGTCGAAGGAGCGCCCGCGCAGCGACGGCAGCAGGTTGGCCGCCACGTTCGGCAGCTTGGCCGGGTCGAGTTTCTGGATCCAGCCGAGCCTGATCATCCGGGCGGCCATCCAGTCGGTGAGGACGATGATGTCCCGCCCGGTGCTCTGACAGCCGGCCAACTGGTTCTGCACCTTGCCGAAGAACTCGTTGTTGTCGTTGATGTCCTCGGTGTAGGTCACCTGGATGCCGCTGGCGGCGACGAACGCGTCGAGGCTGGGCCGCTTCGCGGCGTCCTTGTCGTCCACGTCCATGTACTGCGGCCAGTTGGAGAAGGCGAGGGTCTTCTCCGTGGCGGACAGGTCGTCGCTCTTGCAGCCGGCTTCGGTCTGGGTGGCCGCCTTGGTGCCGCAGCCGGTGAGGCTGCCGCCCGTGGCGAGCAGGGCGGCCGATCCGAGGGTGCCGGTGAGCAGTCCACGCCGGGTGAGGGGCCGGAGGGGAGTACGCATGTGACGACTCCTAGGGGTCGTCCGACGGCGGCGGGGACGGGGGTGCGGCGCCGGCGGGAGGGTCGGGTGCCTGAGACGACTGATCCTGGCATGAGGTCACCGCCCCCACAAGGGATTCCGTTGCTGGAATAGGCTGTGACGACGAATTACGCCAGCATGCGCGGGTGGCACTAGGCTCGACCCGGGGGAAACGGACATGGGGAGCGAACGATGACGATCCGGCAGCAGGAGCACGGCACCGGCGGGCGACGCGTCGCGGTGCGTGAGGGGGCCAGCCACGCGCTGTTGGACGACGTGGCGAAGCAGATCATCGAACAGTTGCAGGAGGACGGCCGCCGGCCGTACGCGACGATCGGCAAGGCGGTCGGGCTCTCCGAGGCGGCCGTCCGCCAGCGGGTGCAGCGGCTGCTCGACGCCGGGGTGATGCAGATCGTCGCGGTGACCGACCCACTCCAGCTCGGCTTCCCCCGCCAGGCCATGATCGGCCTGCGTACCGACGGCGATCTGGAGGCCGTCGCCGACCGGCTGGCCGGGTTCGACGAGATCGACTACGTGGTGATCACCGCCGGCTCGTTCGACCTGCTCGCCGAGGTGGTCTGCCGCAACGACGCCCACCTGCTGGAGATCCTGCAACGGCTGCGGTCGGTGCCCGGGGTGCTCGCCACCGAGGCGTTCGTCTATCTCAAGCTCCGCAAGCAGACCTACAGCTGGGGTACGGCCTGAGCCCCACCTCTTGATCCACACCCGTGGGCCGCACCAGCGGCATCCCCGCACCCGGACCCCGCCACGGGGCCGACATCAAGTCGGTCACCCGACCCGACCGGCCACGAGATCCAGCGAGTGCGGAATCCGTCGCCTTTCAACCATACTCCCGCCGAATCCGTCGCCACCAACCCGAACAAGGCTTGCATTTCGCGGCGAGGCTGTGGGATAACCGAGGGCAGAGCGGCCGGTGTCCCCTCCTGACCCGGCCCGAGACCCGATGGGGCTGACATGGCCGACGCCACCGACCACCTCTGGATGCACTTCACCCGGATGGCCAGCTACGCCGCCGGGGAGGTGCCGACCATCGTGCGCGGCGAGGGCGCGTACGTCTGGGACGCGCAGGGCCGCCGCTACCTGGACGGGCTCGCCGGGCTGTTCGTCGTCAACGCCGGGCACGGGCGCACCGAGCTGGCCGAGGCCGCCGCGAAGCAGGCCGGCGAGCTGGCGTACTTCCCGCTGTGGTCGTACGCCCACCCGAAGGCCGTCGAGCTGGCCGAGAAGATCGCCTCGCTGACGCCCGGCGACCTCAACCGGGTCTTCTTCACCACCGGCGGCTCGGAGGCCGTCGAGGCGGCGTGGAAGCTGGCCCGCGCCTACTTCAAGCGCACCGGCAGGCCGACCAAGC
Source organism: Micromonospora sp. (assembly GCF_048594385.1). NCBI lineage: Bacteria > Bacillati > Actinomycetota > Actinomycetes > Micromonosporales > Micromonosporaceae > Micromonospora > Micromonospora sp. The sequence continues at coordinate 9,332 of NZ_JBMDWU010000368.1, forward strand.
ACAAGGTGGTCAGCCGCCACCTCGCCTACCACGGCACCTCGATGGGCGCGCTGTCGATCACTGGGCTGCCCGGCATCAAGACCGACTTCGAGCCGTTGGTGCCCGGCGGGATCAAGGTGCCGAACACCAACTTCTACCGGGCCCCCGAGCACGGCGACTCGCCCGAGGCGTTCGGCGTCTGGGCCGCCGCCGAGATACGCCGGGCCATCGAGCGGGAGGGGCCGGACACCGTGGCGGCGGTGTTCCTGGAGCCGCTGCAGAACTCCGGCGGCTGCTTCCCGCCGCCGCCCGGCTACTTCCAGCGGGTACGCGAGATCTGCGACGCGTACGACGTGCTGCTCGTCTCCGACGAGGTGATCTGCGCCTGGGGGCGGCTCGGCGAGTACTTCGGTGCCGCCCGGTACGGCTACCAGCCCGACATCGTCACCACCGCCAAGGGCATCACCTCCGGCTACGCCCCGCTCGGCGCGATGATCGCCAGCGACCGGCTGATGGAACCCTTCCTCACCGAGACCGGCATGTTCGCCCACGGGGTGACCTTCGGCGGCCACCCGGTGTCCTGCGCGGTGGCCCTGGCCAACCTGGAGGTGTTCGCCCGGGAGGACCTGGTCGGCCACGTCCGGGCCAACGAGGACGCCTTCCGGTCCACCCTGGAGAAGCTCACCGACCTGCCGATCGTCGGCGACGTCCGGGGTGACGGCTACTTCTACGGCATCGAGCTGGTCAAGGACAAGGCGACGAAGGCCACCTTCGACGAGGCCGAGTCGGAGCGGCTGCTGCGCGGCTTCCTGTCCTCGGCACTGTTCGCGGCCGGGCTCTACTGCCGGGCCGACGACCGGGGTGACCCGGTGGTCCAGCTCGCCCCGCCGCTGATCGCCGGGCAGGAGCAGTTCGACGAGATGGAGCAGATCCTGCGCGCCGTCCTCACCGAGGCGTGGTCCCGCCTGTAGACCACCGGCGCTCTCCCCCGGAGCCGCACATGCGCTACCAGGAACTGTCCCACTGGCTGTCCACCGTGGACGACCCGTTGACCCCGCGGCCGGCGTTGCCCGGCGACACCGACGCCGACGTGGTGGTCGTCGGTGCCGGCTACACCGGACTGTGGACGGCGTACTATCTCGCCCGCGCCGATCCGACGCTGCGGATCGTCGTGCTGGAGGCCGAGATCGCCGGCTACGGCGCGTCCGGGCGCAACGGCGGGTGGTGCTCGGCGCTGTTCCCGACCGCGCTGCCGGCGCTGGCCCGTCGGCACGGCCCGGCGTCGGCGCTGGCGATGCAGCGGGCCATGCACGACACCGTCGCCGAGGTCGGTCGGGTGGTAGTCGCCGAGGGGATCGACTGCGACTGGCGGCACGGCGGGACGGTGCTGCTGGCCCGGACCGACGTGCAGCTCGGCCGGGCCCGGGCCGCCGTCGCCGAGGCCCTCGAACACGGGCTCGACCCCGACGACCTGGTGCTGCTCGACGCCGCCGGGGCCGCCGCCCGGTGCGCCGCCGAGGGGGTACGCGGCGGCACGTACACCCCGCACTGCGCGGCCGTGCACCCGGCGAAGCTGGTCCGGGGGCTGGCCCGCGCGGTGTGCCGGCTCGGGGTGCGGCTGCACGAGCGTTCCCCGGTCACCGCGATCCGGCCCGGCGCGGTGGTCACCCCGCACGGCACGGTACGGGCGGAGGTGGTCGTACGGGCCACCGAGGCGTACACCCCGGCGCTGCCCGGCCACCGCCGCACCGTCGCCCCGGTGTACTCGCTGATGGTGGTGACCGCGCCGCTGCCCGAGTGCACGTGGGAGCGGATCGGGCTGGCCGGCCGGGAGACCTTCTCTGACTATCGGCACCTCATCGTGTACGGCCAGCGTACGGCCGACGGGCGGCTCGCCTTCGGCGGGCGGGGTGCCCCGTACCATTTCGGCTCCCGGGTCTCCCCCGGCTACGACCGGGAGCCCCGGGTCTTCGCCGCGCTACGTCGGACGCTGGGGGAACTCTTCCCGGTGCTCGGGCCTGACGTGCCGGTCGAGCATGCCTGGGGCGGCCCGCTCGGGGTGGCCCGGGACTGGTCCGCCTCGGTCGGGCTGGACCGGTCGACCGGGCTGGCCTGGGCCGGCGGCTACGTCGGCGACGGGGTGGGGACGAGCAACCTGGCCGGCCGTACCCTCGCCGACCTGGTCCGGGGCGTTGCGTCGGAGCTGACGGCGTTGCCGTGGGTGGGCCACCGCTCCCCCCGCTGGGAGCCGGAACCGCTGCGCTGGCTGGCGATCAACGCCGGTCTCCGGGTGATGTCCTCGGCCGACGAGGTCGAACGCCGCACCGGCCGCCCGGCCCGCCGCGCCACCGCCCTCTCCCCCCTCCTCGGCCACTGACCCGCACCGCCTCCCCTCCCCACCCGCCCGCTCCCCCACCGCTGACGCCCCGGTGATCAAGAGGTTCGCGTCACGGTCGAGCGTCAGACTGACGCAGACCTCTTGATCACCGGGGAGAGCCGGGGGCGGAGGGGGCCGGGGCAGCGGGGGGAGGGGGTTAGTGGTTGGGGGGGATTACGCGGAGGTGGCCTCGGCGGCCGGTGGGCGGGGTCTGGGGGTTGGGGTGGTGGGGGTCGTGGTCGTCCTGGGGCGGGCGGGGGGCGACCGGGCGGGCCGCCTCGCGGACGGCTTCGGCCAGGGCGACCAGGTCGTCGGTGGTGGGCGGCGGCGGTTCGAACTCGCCCTCGTGCCGGACGACGTCCCAGCCCCGGGGGGCGGTCAGGCTCCGCGCGTGCTGCTCACACAGGTCGTACGTGTGCGGCTCGGCGAATGCCGCCAGCGGGCCCACCACCGCCGTCGACTCGTTGTAGACATAGGTCAATGTGGCGACCGCTTGCCGGGGGCAGCCGTTACGGGAGCAGCGCCGTGGTGACCTCACGTGCGGCAGGGTATCCCCATTACCGGGTCCGGCGCACCGGTTCGCTTTGCGACACGCCCGTCACCGTGATCACAATTCGCACCTGGTGCTTCCGCCGCGCCCGTCGGCGCGCGCCGCCACGGGCCGGGGCGGGCCGAGGGCTACCCTTTGGCTCATGACGAGCCCGGAACACCGCCGCCCCGGCTCCGGCCGGCGCAACCACCGCGACCGCCACGGACGTGGCCTGCGCGGGCGGCTGGTGCCGGCGACCGTGCCGCTGGCCCGGACCAAGGCCGAGATCTTCGACGACCTGGTGCTGGACACGGTGGAGACGCTGGAGCGCCGGTTCGCCACGGAGCTGGCCGGCGTCGAGTTCGCCGTCGAGGACGTCCCCCCGGACCTCAACGTCTACGACTCCGACGTGCTGGAGGACGGCGAGGTGCCGCTGGCCCGGTTGCTGCCCGGCCGGCCGGGTCGGCAGGAGGTGCCGCCCCCGATCGTGCTCTACCGCCGGCCGCTGGAGTTCCGCGCGATGGACCGTGAGGACCTGGCCGACCTGGTCCATGACGTGATCATCGAGCAGGTGGCGAACCTGCTCGGGGTCGACCCGGACGAACTGGCCTGACCGCCGGGCCGACCGTGTCCCGGCCCCACCCCGACCGGTAGCTCCCCCGTGGACACGGTCCCGGCCCTGCTCCACCGGCCCGACGTCGGTCACCCCCGCGACCCCCGTCGGGCGTGAGCCGGGCGGCCCCCACCGCCCCGGCTCGACCCGTCGGCTCAGGCGGCCCGCCGCTTGAGCTTGCGCCGCTCCCGCTCGGAGAGCCCACCCCAGATCCCGAACCGCTCGTCGTGCCCGAGCGCGTATTCCAGGCATTCCGTCTTGACCTCGCACCGCGAACAGATCCGCTTCGCCTCGCGGGTCGAGCCGCCCTTCTCGGGGAAGAACGCTTCCGGGTCGGTCTGCGAGCACAGTGCCCGCTCCTGCCACTCCGGCGCGTTTCCGAGCAGGTCGGCCACCTCAAGCTGGCCGTCCATCAGATGCCTCCTTGTCGCGCACCGACGTCACCGCCGCTGCAACCCCCCACGCGAAAGGCGTGCTTGTCCGTCCGGTCCCTATTTGTTGCGTTCCGCGCGAACAACCCCATCGAAATTACACGCGTGTAATGCGTGCGCCGTCAAGCCGAACTTGATAATGGAGTCGCCCTCCCGACACGTCGCCGGACGGTCACCGGACCACCCGGCCCTCGCAACCTGCCCTATCGATTCAGACCCCGGGCGAGTAACGCCCCCTCCGGCGAGTTGCCCCAGATTTCTGCCGTGGCGTCGCCGCCCCGGACGACACCCGGGAACGCCGTCGGACACTCCGTCCGACCGTCTCGCCAAGATCATGAGCATGGTGGGGGACAGGTTAACGCGGTTGGCCCCGGACCGCCCGTCCAGCCGGAAATGCCGACAGCGCCCCGTCCACAATGTGGACGGGGCGCTCGGGTCGGGATGCCGTGACGGCGCTCAGGTCGACCGGGATGGGCTGCTCGGCCAGACGAACTCGGCGATCGCCCCACCGTTGACGGAAATCGTTCCGGCGGGTGTCTCCTCGTCCCACCAGACGGTATAGAGACCCGCGGTCAGATCCGGGTAGACGGCACTGTGGAACACCCCGTCCCGGACGATCCGCTCCCGGACGGCGGAGTGCGTCCGCACCGCGCCGTCCTGGTCGACCCGGCTGATCTCGATCTCCCGACCGTGCAGATCACGTCCGGTGTAGATGATCAGGGCACCCATCTCCCCGCCGACGTCGAGCATCACCGTGCCGCTCTCCGTCGGCCCGTACTGGTGGTGATGGTGGTGGTGTCCGTTCACGCCACGCTCCGTCCGCTCAGGAATCCGCCGCGGGCGGGTTGTTGAACCCGTCGTACGGCGTACCGAGGAAGGGGAAGTCCCGCAGGAACGGCGCGGTCACGTCGGCGGCGCTCAACCCGGGGGTCACCGCGCCGGCCGCCGCATCCGGCTTGAACTTCTTGTCCACCAGCGGCACGGTCACCCCGGCCACCGCCCGCAGCGCGATGCTCACCACGTCGTCGACGACCCGGCGGCCGTTGGGGAACCCGGCCAGGTCCCCACCGAGCAGACCGAACTGGTTCGGCTTGCTGCTCGGCCTGATCGCCGTGTTCAACCGCAGCATGTCGGCCTGCACGTCACCGGTGAGGTTGGTGAAGCCGTCGATCAGCCCGGACGGGATGCCGGTCAGCAGGATGGCGAGCAGGTCGGCCCGGGGCTTCTTGGACTTGTTCAGCGCGTCCAGGTTGGGGAACACCCCCGGGTAGAGCACCGGCAGCAGCGCCGCCAACTCCGGCTGCTCGACGAACCGGGCGAACCGCTTGTCCTCGGTCGGCGGCAGCGTGTTCCACAGGTCCTTCTTGGACATCGGCACGATGACCTCGTTGAACAGCGGGTTGCCCAGCCGGGACACCTGGGTCCACGGGCCGACCGCCGCGTCCGCCGCGACCTTGTCGCCGAGCACCCGCACCTGCTGCCGGGAAGCGGTCGTCCACACCCCGATCGTCGAGGCCCGGTCACCCACGCCGTACCGGTTGGCCCGGCGACGCACCTTGCTCAGCGGCACCTGCACCGCGATGCTGTGCACGTTCATCCGGTCCACCGCGTTGACCGGCTCACCCTCGGCCTTGAACAGCTTCTTGCCGGCCACGTGCAACTGCTGGAACGGCCGCAACGTGCCCAGGTCGAAGATCGCGCCCAGGTCGACGAAGAAGCCGTCCGCACGCTGACCGGCGAACACCTTCTCCCCCGTCGACAGCTTGAACGTCGCCTGCCGGACCAGGTCGTTGTACTTGGGGATGGACAGCGGCCCGACGTTGCACGGCGGGCAGGGCAGCTTGTGTGCGAGCACGTGCTCCTTGCCGTCGGTGACCCGGGTCAGCTTGTAGAACTGCCGCCGGTTCCAGTTCTTGCTGTCCAGCGAGTCGATCGGGCCGGTGTTGTAGAGAAAACTGTTCTGGTTCGTGATCTCGGTACGGAATTCGAACCGGTAGGTCACGTCGGGATGGCCGTCACCGTCGTTGTCGATATGGATCTCGTACCGCACGTCGTCGCCGAACTCGAAGAAGTTCGGGCCACCCGAGGGGAGCTGCAACGGCACGTAGTTGGCGATCAACGTCACCGAGTCCGGCCGGTCGGGGCTGACGAAGGCGTACAGGTCGGAACTGTCGGCGACCGGGTCCTTGCTTATTTCCGGTGCTTCGCGGTGGGACGACATGGCGGACCAACCTTTGCGGAATCTTGAGGAATCAGGGCATGACGGACCGGGCGCGGGACCTGCGCCTGGCGGTGAAGGGGAAGGAACGCGGCCGGTCGACGCCGCGCGGCGGAAGCGGACGGGTCAGGCCGCCCGCTGACAGCGGTCGGGGCGGCCCGTCCGGACGACGGACAGGTCAGCCGCGCCCGGCGGCACGGCGCAGCCGGTCGGCCAGCCCCCGGTCGCGTACCTCGATCCGGGACGAACCGACGAAGACGTCCATCGTCCCCGACCTGGCGTCCCGCAGGTGGACCACGATCGGGCCGTCCGCGCCGGCCGCCGCCGGGGAGTTCTGCGCCACCGACACACCGGTGACCGTCAGGGCCGCCGCACCCAGCGTGGCACTCGCCGCGGCGGTCAGTGTCTGCCGGCGGGTCAGTCGCGGCCAGGAACGCTTCCGCACTTCGCTCGTCATGGGGAACCTTTCCTCCGGCGGCGCGTGAGCGCGCGCGGTGTGGAGCGCGAGGTTGCCGGCGGCGGCCCTCGCCTCAACCGCCGCCGACGAACACTGGTACGGCCCGCACGCGCGAAAGGTTCGATGTCATCGCGACGGATGACCGTAAGCGGTCGTCCGTCTGCGCGCCGGCCGTCCGGCGGCGGCGGCGATCGCCCGCAACTGCTCCTCGGTACGCGCCGAACCGTTGCCCGAACCGGCCATCCGGGAGATGGTCTCCTCCATCAGGGTGCCGCCCAGGTCGTTGCAGCCACCCTGCAACATCGCCACGGTGCCCTCGTCGCCGAGCTTCACCCACGAGCACTGGATGTTGTCGATCCGGCCGTGCAGCAGCAGCCGGGACATCGCGTGCACCACCCGGTTCTCCCGCCAGGTGGGGCCGGGGCGGGCGATGCCGGCCAGGTAGATCGGGGCGTTGGTGTGCACGAACGGCAGCGCCACGAACTCGGTGAACCCGCCGGTGCGGTCCTGCACGCCGGCCAGCACCCGGAAGTGCGCCAGCCACTGGCCGGGGTGGTCGACGTGGCCGTACATCATCGTGGAGCTGGAACGGATGCCCAGCTCGTGCGCGGTCGAGACCACCTCGACCCAGGCGGCGGCCGGCAGTTTGCCCTTGGTGAGCACCCAGCGCACGTCGTCGTCGAGGATCTCGGCGGCGGTGCCCGGGATGGTGTCCAGGCCGGCCTCGCGCAGCATCGACAGCCAGTCCCGCACCGGCACGCCCGCCTTGGCGGCGGCGGTGGCGATCTCCATCGGGGAGAACGCGTGCACGTGCATGCCGGGCACCCGGGCCTTGATCGCCCGGACGATGTCGGCGTACCCGGTCACCGGCAGTTTCGGGTCGATGCCGCCCTGGAGGCAGACCTCGCCGGCACCGGCCGCCCACGCCTCCTCGGCCCGGTCGGCCACCTGCTCCACCGACAGCCGGAACGCGTCGGCGTCCCGCTCCCGCTGGGCGAACGCGCAGAACCGGCAGCCCACGTAGCAGACGTTGCTGAAGTTGATGTTGCGGTTGACCACGTAGGTGACGTCGTCGCCGACGGTGTCCCGGCGTACGTCGTCGGCGAGCCGGCACAGCTCGTCCAGGGCCGGGCCGTCCGCGCCGAACAGCGCCAGCGCCGCGTCGGCGTGCCGGGGTTCCAACAACGCCGCCGGATCGTCGGCCGCCAGCCGCAGCCCCGCCCGCAGGTCACCGTCGGCACCCGCCGCCGGTCCGGCCGACGCGGCCGGGCTCACCTTGCCGGCGACCTGCGCCCAGTCGCCGTAGACGCTGTCGAAGTCGCCCCGCCGGTCGTCGGTCCGGCCGGTGGAGTCGATGGTGGCGTGCAGGTCGGTCCGGCCGCCGCCGAAGACCTCCTCCGGCTCCTGCCAGGGGCGGCCCACCGGCCGGGCCGCCTCGACCGCCAGCCCGGTCGTCGGATCGGCGAGCGCGCCGACGTGCGGCGACAGCCGGGGGTCCAGCCACGGGTCGCCCGCCCGCACGTACTCCGGGTAGATGGTCAGCCGTTCACGCAGGGTGAAGCCGGACTTCTCGGTCTGCCGGGCCAACTCGTCGAGCTGCGGCCACGGCCGCTCCGGGTTGACGTGGTCCGGGGTGAGCGGGGAGACCCCGCCCCAGTCGTCGATGCCGGCCCGCAGCAGCAGGTCGTACTCGTCCTCGATCAGGTTGGGCGGGGCCTGGAGCCGGGCCTTCGGGCCGAGCAGCAGCCGGGCCACCGCCACGGTGGCCGCCAGGTCGTGCAGCTCGGCGTCGGGCAGGCCGCCCATCGCCGTGTCCGGCTTGGCCCGGAAGTTCTGCACGATCACCTCCTGGAGGTGGCCGTACTCCCGGTGCGCGCGGCGGATCGCGAACAGCGCGTCGACCCGCTCGGCCGGGGTCTCGCCGATGCCGATCAGGAGTCCGGTGGTGAACGGCACCCCCACCCGGCCGGCGTCGTCGAGCACCCGCAGCCGCACCGCCGGCTCCTTGTCGGGCGAGCCGAAGTGCGGGCCGCCCGGCTCCGACCAGAGCCGGGTGGCGGTGGTCTCCAGCATCATCCCCATGCTCGGCGCGACCGGCTTGAGCCGTTGCAGCTCCGACCAGGAGAGCACCCCCGGGTTGAGGTGCGGCAGCAGGCCGGTCTCCTCCAGCACCGCCACCGCGCAGGCCCGCAGGTAGTCCACGGTGGAGTCGTAGCCCCGCTCGTCCAACCAGGCGCGGGCCGCCGGCCCGCGTTCCTCCGGCCGGTCCCCGAGGGGGACCAGGGCCTCCGTGAAACCCAGCGCCGCGCCCGGCCGGGCGATCGCCAGCACCTCGTCGGTCTCCAGGACGGCCGCCGGCAGCCGGTGCGGCACCGTGGCGAAGGTGCAGTAGTGGCACCGGTCCCGGCACAGCCGGGTCAACGGAATGAAGACCTTCTTCGAGTACGTCACCACGCCGGGCCGGCCGGCGTCGCGCAGCCCGGCGTCCCGGACCTCGCCGGCGATCCGGAGCAGTTCGTCCAGTTCGGGGCCCCGGGCGGTCAGCAGCGCGGTGGCCTCGTCGACGTCGAGCGCCCGCCCGGTGGCGGCCCGGCGCAGCGCCCGACGCACAGCCGCCGGGGTCGGGCCGGAATCGGTGCGGTCAACCATCCGCCCAGCCTAGGCGCTTGCGGCGGCGATCCGGCAGGCACGCGAGCCGGGTGTGACATCTCCCCGGCGTCGCACCGGCCGGGTCGGCAGCGCGCCGCAGCGCGTCGACCGACCCGGCCGGGCGGTTCAGTGCGGGGTGTTGGGGTCGTCGCGGCGGAAGGTCTGGGTACGGTCACCGTCGGTGTCGGTCGTGCCGGTGGTCGGCTCGCCGGGCTGCCGGGGGATCGCCTGGGTCGGGTCGGCCGACGGGGGCTGCCCGAACGGCGGCCCGGCCTGCGGCGCGCCGAACGGCGGAGCCGACTGCGGGGTGCCGAACGGCGGGGCCGACTGGGGAGCGCCGAACGGCGGGGCCGACTGGGGAGCGCCGAACGGCGGGGCCGGCTGCGGGGCGGCACCGGCCGGCGGGGCCGACTGCGGCGCGCCGAACGGCGGGGCGGACTGAGGGCCGCCGAACGGCGGGGCGGACTGCGGCGGCGGGGCGAAGCCGGGCTGGCCGTACTGCCCGGCACCGGGCTGACCCGGGTAGCCGGCACCCGGGTAGCCGCCCTGCTGCTGCGGCCAGCCGGGCTGGGGCTGACCGTAGACGCCGGGCTGCGGCTTCGGCTTCGGCACGTGGTAGAGCGTGCGCCAGATCCGGTAGACCACGAAGGCGGCCACCCCGAACAGCGCGAACCAGGCGGCCCGGGTCAGCATGCCGAGCAGGGCGTCCAGCACCTCCGCCTCGGCCAGCCGGCCGACCAGCCAGATCAGGAAGGTCAACACGCCGAACAGGGCGGCGAAGGCGTACTCGCCGACGGCGATCTGGGTGAACTGCCGGGCCCGGCCGGACACCGGCGCGAGGTGGGTGACCAGCAGCACGGCCAGCAGCGGCAGCACCGTCGACTCGACGCCGACGAAGGCGAAGAACTCGCTGCCCGCCCGCCCCGAGAAGGTGCTGTAGTCCGATGTCGGCACGAGCAGCCGGACGAACCCGACGAAGAGCAGCACGGCGTTCGCGCCGAGCAGGACGAGCGCGGCGAGTTCGCGCAGGGGTGCGGTGATCTGGCGGGCCTGCGACGCGTCGTGCGACGCGGGCTCGGCGGGGCTGGTCACGAACTCTCCCTCGGGGCGAAACGGACAGAGGCCGACGTGAGCCTAGTCTCCCGGGCCGCCCGGCGGCGGGACACGTCCCGTACGGGAGGATGGACGGCATGCGCATCGTGGTTCTGACCGGCGGAATCGGGGGTGCCCGATTCCTGCTCGGCGTCCGGGCGTACGCCCGCGAGGTGGGTGCCGAGGTGACCGCCGTGGTCAACGTCGGCGACGACCTCTACCTGCACAGCCTCAAGGTCTGCCCCGATCTGGACAGCGTCCTCTACACCCTCGGCGGGGGTGCCGATCCGGAACGCGGGTGGGGACGGGTCGGCGAGAGCTGGACGATCAGGCAGGAACTGGCGGCGTACGGGGCCGAGCCGAGCTGGTTCAACCTCGGTGACAAGGACGTCGCCACCCACCTGGTGCGCACCACCATGATCAACGCCGGCTATCCGCTGTCGCAGGTCACCGAGGCGCTGGCCGCCCGCTGGCAGCCCGGCGTACGGCTGCTGCCGGCCACCGACGACCGGCTGGAGACGCACGCGGTGGTCGACCTGGACGGCGAGCGGCGGGCCATCCACTTCCAGGAGTGGTGGGTCCGGTACCGGGCGGGCGTGCCCACCGACCGGTTCGTCTTCGTCGGCGCGGACACCGCCAAGCCGGCCCCCGGGGTGGCCGAGGCGCTGGCCGCCGCCGACGTGGTGCTGGTCGCGCCGAGCAACCCGGTGGTGAGCATCGCCCCGGTGCTGGCGGTGCCCGGCCTGCGCGACGCGGTCGCCACCGGGCCCGCCCGGGTCGTCGGGGTGTCCCCGATCATCGGCGGCGCACCGGTGCGCGGGATGGCCGACAGGTGCCTGGAGGTGCTCGACGTCGAGTGCAGCGCGGCCGGGGTGGGCCGGCTCTACGGCGGGCGCAGCGAGGGTGGCCTGCTCGACGGCTGGCTGGTCGCGCCGGAGGACGACGGGGTGACGGTGCCCGGGGTGACCGTCCGCGCGGTCCCGCTGCGGATGACCGACGAGGCGGCGACCACGGCGATGGTCCGGGCCGCGATGGAGCTGGTGTGAGACTGGAGATCCTGCCGGTGCCCGGCATCGGCGACGTGACCGAGGGCGACGACCTGGCGGTGCTGATCGGCACCGCCGCGCCGTGGCTGCGCGACGGCGACGTGCTGGTGGTCACCAGCAAGATCGTGTCGAAGGCGGAGGGCCGGCTGGTGGACGTGCCCGCCGACGGGCCGGAACGGCTCGCCGCCCGGGACGAGGTGCTCGCCGCCGAGACCGCCCGGGTGGTGGCGACCCGGGGGGCGACCCGGATCGTGCAGACCCACCACGGCTTCGTGATGGCCTCCGCCGGGATCGACGCCTCGAACGTCGACAAGACCCGGCTGGTGCTGCTCCCGGTCGACCCCGACGCGTCCGCGCGGGCGCTGCGCGCCGCCCTGCGGGACCGCTACCGGATCGACGTCGCGGTGATCATCAGCGACACGATGGGCCGGCCCTGGCGCAACGGGCTGACCGACGTGGCGCTCGGGGTGGCCGGGATGGCCGCGATCCGCGACCACCGGGGTGAGGTCGACCCGTACGGCAACGAGCTGCAACTGACCCAGATGGCCGTGGTCGACGAACTGGCCGGCGCGGGCGAACTGATCAAGGGCAAGTGCGACCAGATGCCGGTGGCGGTGGTCCGCGGCTACCTGCCCGCACCGTCCCCGTCCACCGACGGCACCGGACCGGCGGCGACCCGCCCGGCCGAGGACGGCGTCGGCGCGGCGGCTCTGGTCCGGGAGAGCGACCTGGACCTGTTCTCCCTCGGCACCGCCGAGGCGACGGCGGCCGGCCTGCGGGCCGCCGCGACCCTCGCCGACGGACCCGGCGCGACGCCCGCCGACCCCGCCGCCGTCGACCGGGCCATCGCCGCCGTGGCGACGGTGGTCGCCCCCGGCACCACCTTCACCCACGTCACCGACGACGAGGTACGCGACGGTCTCGCGGCAACCGTCGACGGCTGGCCGGCCGGGGCCACCGGACTGGTGCTCGGCGCGGCACCCACCCCGGTCGACCAGCCCGACCTGGTGCGCTTCGGCGCCGACCTGTACCGGCTGCGGATCGCGCTGGCCGCCGAGGGCGTCCCGTCCACCCTGCTGCCACCGCCGACGGGCAGCATCGCGAGCGCCTGCCTGGCCCTGTGACCGGCCGGGCCGACCTGTCGGGGCGGCCACCCCGACGGCCGGGCCGGCGGCCGATGGCCCGACGGTGATCGACACGCGATCGCCGAAGTTGCGGTATCCGCTCCGCGGGATACCGCAACTTCCGCACCATTGCGCCGCCCGCCCGGCGGGCGGCGGGGTCAGGCGTCGAGCACGGCCCGGCCGAGGGGGGTCAGGGTGTGCAGGACCGTGTTGCGGTCCCGGCGGCTGACCAGCAGGCCGGCGTTGCGCAGCACGGCGGTGTGCTGGCTGGCCGCGGCGGCCGAGATGTGCAGCCGGCGGGCCACCTCGCCGGTGGTCGCGCCGTCGTCGCTGACTTCGAGCACCGCCGCCCGGGTGCGGCCGAGCAGCGCCGCCAGCGCCTCCCGGCCGCCCTCCCCGGCGGGCCGGCCGCCCTCCCCCGGTGACGGGTCCAACCCGCCGAGCCGGTCGGCCGGGTAGACCAGCACCGGCGGGAGCGCCGGGTCGAGCAACGCGACCGGGGTACGCGCGCAGAAGAACGACGGCACCAGCAGCAGTCCCCGACCGTCCAGGTGCAACTCCCGCCGGTTCGGGTAGTCCAGGACCTGGAGCACGCCGGAGTCCCAGCGCATGCCCGGCCGCAGGCTCGCCAGCAGCCCCTCCGCGCCACCGTCGAGCAGCGCCCGGGCCCGTACCGCGCGGTCGGCCTCCACGGCGGCCCTGATCCGCCCCCAGTACGGGTCGATCGCCACCGACCGGTACTGCGTCATCGACTCGGTCAGGTGGCGCAGCACCTCCGGCTCACCCCGGGCCAGCGCGGCGGCCGACGACGGCAGCGGGTTCGCCCCGGCCAGCAGGGTCAGGTCCCGGCGCAGCAGCTCCGTCGGGGTGGACCGGACAGCGTCCAGGCCCGCCTCGAAACCGTCGAGGCTCTGGTAGGGGGTTAGGAAGTCGGGGAAGTAGCCCCGGGGCGGGTTCAGCGCGAACAGCAGCCGGAACTGGTCGGCGGCGGTGTCCCGGCGTAGTCCGGCGGCGACCCCCTGACGCCAGCGCGCCATCAGCGGATCGCGGGTCCGCCCCTGCAGCAGGTGCAGGCTGAGGACCAGCTCCCACACCGGGTCGGCGGCGGGGGCGACCCGGGTCCGGAGGATGTCCTCGCGGGAGAAGTGGATGGTCAGCATGGAGCGCTCCTGGGGCGGGGCAGGGGGAGGCCCGCCGACCCACTGAACTGTACCGGGCGGCACTTATCTCCACTTTTAAGCGTGGGCTGAAAGACCTCGACGCCCGTCCCGCCGGTTGGCATGCTCCTACTGCCCGGTACGACACGCGGGGTTCTTCCCGCTGCCGGTCGGGCGGGCCGGGGCCCACGAAAGGTGACGCCCGGGAGGCACCACGAGGGTCTGCGGCCCTGGTTCCGCAGAGGTGTCACCCGGGCCTCACCGCCCCTGTGGTGGGTGGGGTCAGCCGATCCAGAGCGCCACCCGGTGGTCCTCGTCGGTGACGTAGAAGCTGCGTCCGTCCATCTCGGCCACCCCCTCGACGTGCCGGAATGGTGCCAGCTCCGCCACCACCTCGCCGGCGATCCGACCGTCGTCGGCCGGCTCCCACCGGAACCTGACGTGCCGCGAGGTGACCTCGCCGCCCGTGGGGTGGTCGTCCAGCAGCACCGATCCCTTGCCCAGCGCGTCGATCGAGCCGACCACCGCCGCGTACCCGCCGTCGGCGGTCGGGGTGACCGCGCGGAAGCCGACCAGCGCGCCGGGCGGGGTCACCCCGGTCAGCACGTACGCCCGGCCGGCGCGCGGCCAGCCGCCGCCCGGGGTGAACATCTCCGGCACCCCGGCCAACTCGACCAGGACCGGTTCCCCGTCCACGGTCACCGGGAAGCGCAGCCCCAGCAGCACCGTCCCCTCCGGGGTGAACGCCGCCGCCTCCACGTTCAGCGGCAGGTCGTCGTCGGCGAGCCGGCGTACCCAGGACTTGGCCCGCGCGGTGCCCCGGGACACCGTCTCGCCGATGAACCGCTGGCGCACCCGCTCCCCCGGCGGCAACGGGGTGAACGCCGCCTTCACCAGCGCGTCGTTGACCGCCCGGTGCACCCGGAACCGGTTGCGGACCACCTGCACCGGCAGCGTCCCGGTGGCCGCGTCGTCCTCCCGGAAGCGGGCCACGAACGCCCGGCGGGGGCGCAGCGGGCCGGCCTTGGACCCGAAGTGCGACCCGAAGACGTACACCCAGCCGTCGTGTGCGGCGAGCGCCTCGCCGTCCTCGGTGCGGCCGTTCTCCACCCCGGCGTCGGCCCGCACGTGGTGGGCGACCCACTCGCCGTCGGTACGCTCCAGCAGCAGGGCCAGGCAGTGTTCCACCGGCCCCTCGTCGAGCACCGTCCAGAAACCACGTACGGCGTCGTGCGCCCGCAGCAGGGACCGGGAGTGGACCGGCAACAGGTCACTGGCCTCGTTGCCGGCGACCACGAACTCCAGAAGTCTCAGGTTCACCGCGCCAGGGTACGGAGCGCGCGCTCGTAGAGTGTCGGAATGCCCGACGCCTTCCCCACCCCACCCCCGGCCGCCGCGACCACCCCACCCCACCCCGCCGGGCCGGACGCTGCCGGCGGGAACGCGACGCTGCACGCGGACGCGGTGGCGGTGCTGACCGGCTGGACGCCGGCCGGGCCGGCCGCCGCCGGGGCCCGGGACCGCACCCTCGACCTGCTCGCCGACGGCCCGGTCGCGCTGACCCGCCACCACCTGCCGGGTCACCTCACCGCGAGCGCGCTGATCCTCGACGCCGCCGGGGAACGGGTGCTGCTCTGCCTGCACGGGAAGCTGCACCGCTGGGTGCAGTTGGGCGGGCACTGCGAACCGGGTGACGCGACGCTGGCCGGGGCGGCGCTGCGCGAGGCCACCGAGGAGTCCGGCATTCCCGGGCTGGTCATCGACCCCGTACCGATCGACGTGGACATCCACCCGGTGCGCTGCCAGGGCGGCTCGCTGCACCACGACGTCCGGTTCGCGATCTTCGCCCCGCCGGGCGCGGTCGAACAGGTCAGCGACGAGTCGGAGGCGCTCGGCTGGTTCCCGACCGACCGGCTGCCGGAGCCGCTCGCCGGAGGGACCGCCAAACTCGTCGCGCCGGCCCTGGCCGTGCACGCCCGCCGGCCCCGCTGACCGCGCCGCGACCCCCGCCCGGGTGCCGACCCGCCCGGCGGTCGGCGCGGGCCGCCGCCGGACGGGGTCAGGCCGTGCGGTGGTTCAGATCAGTCCGTCCTCGCCCCGGGCCTTCAGCTCGTCGACCAGGGCCTTGACGTCCTGCGCCCGGTCACGCGGGCACACCAGCACCGCGTCGGGGGTGTCCACCACGATCAGGTCGCGGACCCCGACGGCGGCCACCAACCGACCCGACTGCGGCACCACCACCAGGTCGTGGGCGTCGTGCAGCAGCACCCCCGGCTTGGCGTCGGCCCCCAGCACCACGTTGCCGTCCGGGTCGGCCGGCAGCACCTCGCCGAGGGTGTGGAAGTCGCCGACGTCGTTCCAGCCGAAGTCGCCCGGCACGGTGGCGACCCGGCCGGCGGTGGCCGCGCCCTCCATCACCGCGTAGTCGACGGAGATCTTCGGCAGCGTCGGCCAGACCGTGCCGAGGACGTCGTCCTGCTCCGGGCCGCCCCAGGCCGCGGCGATCGCGGTCACCCCGGCGTGCAGGTCCGGCTGCTGGCGGGCCAGCTCGGCGAGGAAGACGTCCACCCGCCAGACGAACATGCTGGCGTTCCAGAGGTGCCGACCCGAACGCAGGTAAGCCTCGGCGACCGGCGCGGCCGGCTTCTCCTTGAACTCGGTCACCGGGCGCAGCGGGCCGTCACCGGTCGGCTCCCCGGTCTCCAGGTAGCCGTAGCCGGTCTCGGCCCGGGTCGGGGTGATCCCCACCGTCATCAGCAGACCCTGCTCGGCCCCCTGGACCGCCGCCCGGACGGTCCGCACCCAGGCCGCCGGGTCCCGGATCAGGTGGTCGGCGGCGAACGAACCCATCACCGCCGACCCGTCGCGCCGGGCGATCACCGCCGCCGCCAGCGCGATCGCCGCGCAGGAGTCCCGGGGGGACGGCTCCACCAGGATGTTCTCCTCGGGCACCCCGCGCAGTTGCCGGGCCACCGCCGCCGCGTGGGCGACGCCGGTGACCACCAGGACACGCTCCGGTGTGGTCAGCGGCGTCAGCCGGTCGACGGTCGCCTGGAGCAGCGACGCGTCGGTGCCGGTGAGCGGGTGGAGGAACTTGGGGTGCCCCGCGCGGGACAGCGGCCACAACCTCGTGCCGCTGCCACCCGCCGGGATGACGGCGTAGAGCATCAGCACATCATGCCCGAACCGCCCCAGGTCGGATGGCGGCTCGGCCGTACCGTCAGCGACCACTCAGGAACGGGCCCGGCTCCACGCGGCGATGTGCACCTCGGCACTGGACGCCCAGGTGAACTCCTTGGCCCGGTCGAAACCGGCCTTGGCCAGCGACGACCGGCGCTGCTCGTCGTCGAGCAGGGCGGCCAGGTCGGTGGCGATCTGGTCCGGGTCCTCGCTGGTGTAGGCGACTGCGTCGCCGCCCACCTCGGGCAGCGAGAGCCGGGGGGTGGTGAGCACCGGCGCGGCGCAGGCCATCGCCTCCAGGATCGGCAGGCCGAACCCCTCACCGTACGACGGGTAGGCGGCGACCAGCGCGCCGCCGAGGAAGCCGGGCAGGTCGGCGTAGCGCAGGTAGCCGGGGCGCAGCAGCCGCAGGTGCGACGGGACCTCGGCCACCGCGCGGTCGATGTCGTCGTCGTGCCCCTGACCACCGGCGACCACCAGGGCCGGCGAGTCCTTCCGGTCGGCCACCGCCCGTGCCCAACCCCGGATCAGGTTGGGTACGTTCTTGCGCGGCTCCTTCGCCCCGAGGAAGGCGACGTAGCTGCTGCCGCCGAGCCCGAGCCGGGCCCGTACCCGCGCCTTCTCCTCCTCGCCCGGAGCGTGGAAGGCCTGCTGGTCGACCCCGTGGTAGGCCACGTCGATCCGGGTCGGGTCGGCGTCGAGCAGCCGGATCAGCTCGTCGCGGGTGGCCTTGCTCGGCACGATCACCCGGCTGGCCCGGCGCAGCGACGTCTTGATCGCACTGCGGAAGAACGTCCGGCGGGACTTGTCGTAGTGCTCCGGCTCGGTGAAGAACGTCGCGTCGTGCACGGTCACCGTGACCGGGCAGCCGGCCCGCAGCGGGCAGGTGTAAAACGGCGAGTGCAGCACCTCGGCACCGACCTGCTGGGCGAGCAGCGGCAGGCCGGTCTGCTCCCAGGCGAGCCGGGCCGGGCGGTGGGCGACGGCGGCCGGGGCCGGGATCACCTCGGCCTTGGGCAGCATCCGGGTGTAGCGCTCCAGGTCGGTGCGGAGGCTCACCACGACCAGGTCGACCGTCTGACCGCACACTGTGCCCAGGGCGCCGAGCAGGCCATCGACGTATCTACCGACGCCGCCTCGGTCGGCGGGGACACTCGTGGCGTCGATGAGCACGCGGGGCGGGCGACCGGCGGTCACGGGGCGACTCCTTGCAGTGGCGGGTCTGTGGGGAACAACACTCCGGGCAAGCCTACGCCGGAGCGCGGCACGGACGCTGACTCCGACCCGACCGTACGCCGACTTGTCATCGCCATCGAATACGGACGGCAGGGGCGTATCGTTCGCGCCGATGGCCGACAACATTGCCCGGGTGTTCGCCGCCGCGATCGCGGCCGACCCCGCCCGCCCCCTGCTGACCTGGTACGACGACGCCACCGGCGAACGCACCGAACTCTCCGGCGCGACCCTGGCGAACTGGGTGGCCAAGACCGCCAACCTGCTCGTCGACGAGCTGGCGCTGAGCCCCGGCGACCCGGCCGGGGTGCTGCTGCCGCCGCACTGGCAGACCGCTGCGGTGCTGCTCGGCTGCTGGTCCGCCGGGTTGACGGTGCGTGACGAGCCGGGTGCCGTGGACGTGCTCTTCGTCGCCGCCGACCGGGTTGCCGAGGGGGACGCCTGGCCGGCCGGCGACCGCTACGCCCTGGCCCTCGCCCCGTTCGCCGCCCCGCTGCGCGAGGTCCCCGCCGGGTACGCCGACTACGTCGTCGAGGTACGCACCCAGGGTGACCACTTCACGCCGTCCACCCCGGGTGGTCCGGCCGACGCGGACCTGCTGGCCGAGGCGGACGCCCGCGCGACGGCCCTCGGTATCTCCCCCGGCGACCGGCTGCTGGTCGACGCGGCGGTCCACCCCGACCCGCGCGACTGGCTGCTCGCCCCGCTGCTGCGGGGGGCGACGGTCGTGCTGACCGGCAACGCCGACCGGTCCCGCCTCGCCAGCCGCGCCGACACCGAACGCACCACCCACACCCTGACCTGACCCCCGCCCCACCGCCCGGCCTGGCCCGGTGATCAAGAGGTTTGCGTCAGGGATAGCGGGTGGGGTGACGCAAAGCTCTTGATCCCCGGGGCAGGGCGGGGCCGGGTGGGGGTGGGGTTACGGGGTGGGGCGGGTCTGGGCGAAGGCGACGAAGGCGGTCAGGGACTCAGGGTTGGCCAGGGCACCCTTCGCGGCGGCCGACTCCACCGGGGTGCCGGTGAGGATCTTCTTGACCGGCACCTCCAGCTTCTTGGACGACAGGGTGCGCGGCACCGCCCTGACCTGGTGGATCTCGTCCGGGATGTGCCGGGGCGACAGGGCGGTACGCAGCTCGCGGGCGATCTTCTTCCGCAGCGCGTCGTCTAGTTCCAGGCCCTCGGCGAGCACCACGAACAGCAGCAGCTCCCCCGCGCCGCCCTCGTCGTCCTCCAGGTGCACCACGACCGAGTCGACCACCTCGTCGAGGCCCTCCACCACCGAGTAGAACTCGGCCGTGCCGAGCCGTACGCCGCCCCGGTTGAGGGTGGCGTCGGAACGGCCGGTGATCACGCAGCCGCCCCGCTCGTTGATGGTGATCCAGTCGCCGTGCCGCCACACCCCGGGATAGACGTCGAAGTACGCCTCGGCGTAGCGGCTGCCGTCCGTGTCGTTCCAGAACCCCACCGGCATGCTCGGCATCGGCGCGGTGATCACCAACTCGCCCAGTTCGCCGAGGACCGGGGTGCCGTCGGAAGAGCGGGCCTCCACCTTCGCCCCGAGCGCCCGGCAGGTGATCTCCCCGGCGTGCACCGGCAGCAGCGGCACCCCGCCGACGAAACCGGTGCAGACGTCCGTCCCGCCGGACAGGGACTGGAGCTGAAGGTCGGTGCCGACCGTGTCGTACACCCAGGTGAAGCCCTCGGCGGGCAGCGGCGCGCCGGTGGAACCGACACCGCGCAGCGCGGACAGGTCGGCGATCTGCTTCGGCACCAGGCCGGACTTGCGGCAGGCCAACAGGAACGGCGCGGACGTGCCGAAATAGGTGGTGCCGGTCTCCTCGGCCAGCCGCCACAGCGCACCCAGGTCGGGGTGGCCGGGGTTGCCGTCGAACAACACGATCGTCGCCCCGACGGCCGGCCCGGAGACCAGGAAGTTCCACATCATCCAGCCGGTGGTGGTGAACCAGAAGAACCGGTCGGCCGGGCCGAGATCGTGGTGCAGGGCCAGCATCTTGAGGTGTTCGAGCAGGATGCCGCCGTGCCCGTGCACGATCGGCTTCGGCAGCCCGGTGGTGCCCGAGGAGTAGAGCACGTAGAGCGGATGGTCGAACGGGACCGGGGTGAAGGTCAACGGCTCGTCGGTCTCCGCCGCCAACTCGGCCCAGCTCAGAGCATCCTGCGGTACGTCGGCGGTGCCGCTCGGGTGCAGGTAGGGGACGTGGACGGTGCGGGTCAGCGACGGCAGGGCGGCCCGGATGGCGGCCACCTCGGCCCGCCGGTCGACCGGCTTGTCGCCGTACCGGTATCCGTCCACGGCCACCAGGACCTTCGGGGCGATCTGCTGCCAGCGGTCGACGACACTACGGGTGCCGAACTCCGGGGCGCAGGACGAGAAGATCGCCCCGAGGCTGCTGGTCGCCAGCAACAGGACGTACGTCTCGGGGATGTTCGGCGCGTACGCGGCCACCCGGTCCCCGGCGGTGACGCCGAGCCGGCGCAGCCCGGCCGCCACCCGGCGGACCTGCTCCCGCAGCTCGGCGGCGGTCAGGGTGACCGGCGGGCGGGTCTGGGAGTGCGCGACCACCACCGGGTCGTCGTCGGCCCGGCCGGGCATCCGCAGCACGTTCTCGGCGTAGTTGAGCGTCGCGCCGGGGAACCACCGGGCACCGGGCATAGCCGCATCGCTCAGGGTCGCCGTCGGCGGAGTGTGCGCCACCACCGCGAAGTAATCCCAGATCGAACGCCAGAAGGCGTCCAGGTCGGTGACCGACCACTGCCACAGCGCGTCGTAGTCGGCGAAGTCCAGCCCCCGGTGCTCCCGCAGCCACCGCAGGTAGCCCCCGATCCGGGACCGTTCGCGTACGTCCGCCGGCGGCGTCCACAGCACGTCACCCACCGCTCCACCCTCCCTGAGGCCCCACACGGCACTGTGCCCGGCCATGCCGCCATCTTGCCTACCTCGCAGCGCCATCATCCACACCGGGGCCCGACACGGAAACGTGCCCCGCGCACACAATCCGTCCCCACCTGCACACACAGCCCTCCCGAGCCGGGCGGGCTCGGGCCGGGAGCCGGACCCGACTCGCGCCGGGCCGGGCCGGGCCGGGGCTCGGGCTGGGCTGGGCCGGGGCTCGGGCTGGGCTGGGCTGGGGCTCGGGCTGGGCTCGGTGATCAAGAGATTCGAGTCAGCATTCAGCGCGAATTTGACGCAAACCTCTTGATCACCGATCCACGCCCCGGTGATCAAGAGATTTTCGTGAGTCTCGCGTCGGGTGTTGTCGCAAACCACTTGATCCCCGGGGCGAGGGGGGGGGGGGGGAGGGGGAGGGGCGGGGCGGGGGGCGGGGGGGGGGCAGGGGGCGCGGGGGGGGT
>NZ_JBMDWU010000369.1:0-22097 GCF_048594385.1 Micromonospora sp.
CCGCCGCGCTGCCGCCCTGGCCGCCGGCCCGGCCGATGGAGATCACCGGGACCCGGGCGGAAGCGCCGGGCTGGCCGCCCCGCCCACCGGTGCCCGGTCGACCGGCCGCCGCACCGGTCGTGGTCCCGCCGTCACCCGGTACGGGCTACCGGCCACCGTTCGCCCCGCACGGCCCGTACGCCCAGGCGGGCCCGCCACCGCCCCCGCCCGCGCCCCGGATCAAACCGCCGAAGAAGCCGAAGGAACGCTCGGCGCTGGGTGCCGCGACCTTCTCGCTGATCTTCCTGGTCCTCGGCGTGGTGGCCATCCTGGACCTGCTGGACGTCTTCCCGATCGGCGCGGCCGGCTACTTCGCGGCGGTGCTCGCCACCATCGGGCTCGGCCTGCTGGTGGGCACCTGGTTCGGGCGGGCCCGCTGGCTGATCGCCCTCGGTCTGGTCGCCGCCGCCGCGCTCGCCGTCGCCACCGTCGCCGAGTCCTACGACCGGGTCCGGGGCGTCGACGGAGCGGTCACCTGGGCACCGACCAGCTACCGGGAGTTGGCCGACCGCTACGAGAACAGCTTCGGCGACACCACCCTGGACCTGCGGGCGGTGGACTTCGACAAGCAGGACACCGACATCACCGTGGTGGTCAACTTCGGGGCGGCCACCATAGTGGTCCCGCCGAACGTGGACGTCACCGTGGTGACCAACGTCAAGGCCGGGGAGGCGACCGTGTTCGGGCGACGTAGCGCCGGATTCGAGGGACAGGCACGGCAGATCACCGACCTGGGCCCGGACGGGGCCGGCGGCGGCACGCTGCGGCTCACCGTCCAGGTCAACGCCGGCAACCTGGAGGTGTCCCGGTGAAGGCCCACCGCACCGACCTGGTGTCGTTCGTCTTCGGGCTGCTCTTCGTCGGCCTCGCCCTCTGGTGGCTGCTGGCCCAGATCCTCGGGTTGGCCCTGCCGGCGGTGGGCTGGTTCCTGGCCGGCGCTCTGGTGCTGATCGGGCTGCTCGGCCTGGTCGGCGCGGTGCGGTCGGCGCGGACCACCGACGCCGTACCGCCGGCCGCCGGCAGCGGCGCGGCCCCCACGCCGGACCCGGCCGACCCGGCGGGTCGGCCGGTGAGCGGCCCGGCGGGCAGCCCGCCGGACGGTCCCGGGGGTGGGTCCGACGACCGGGCCGGCTGGCGGGACACCGCCGAACTGCGCCTCG
Organism: Micromonospora sp.; assembly: GCF_048594385.1. Lineage (NCBI taxonomy): Bacteria > Bacillati > Actinomycetota > Actinomycetes > Micromonosporales > Micromonosporaceae > Micromonospora > Micromonospora sp. Next base: position 1,200 of record NZ_JBMDWU010000369.1, read on the forward strand.
GTGACGCGGCGGACGAGCCGGGACGGCCGGGCGCGGTGGACCGTCGGCCCGGGCAGGACGAGCCGGCCCGGGTCGGCGACGGGGACACCCGCCGGTGGCCGGCCGACGACCCGGTCACCGGTCCGCCCGGCACCTGACCACGGACACCGGGCTGACCGCGCCGGTGCGGGCGGCCCGTGCCGGCTCGTATGCTGGCCGGGGAGATCCCGCCTCCGTCGGGCGAGCCCCGCCGGTGGCCGCGCCAGGCGGCCCGGCACCGGCCCGGGTGCGCCTCGTCCGGGCAACCGAGGCGGTCCCGCCGCGACGTCCGTCTACCCCGTCAGGAGCCCGCCCGACATGACCCAGTCCCCCGCCGTGCGCCCCTCCGGTCCGTTCGGTCCGGTCCGCATCGGCGAGCGTGCCGCCCGTACCCTCGTCGCCGAACTCGCCCGACGCAACGACCCGAAGGCAGCCCTCCTGGTGGGTGCGGCCCCCGGGGCAGCGGTCCTCGCCGCGGCGATCGACGCGCTGCTGCCGGGCGACACGCTGACCGTCGTGCCGGACCCGACGACCGACGCCGCCACGCTGCGCGACCACGTGACGGCCCAGGGCCGCTGGGTCGCCGACCGGGTACGGGTGGTCGACTCCCTGGCCGAGGCGGACGCCGCCGAGCTGGTCATCGCCGCCGAGCCGTTCACCGGCACCGGTGAGCACACCCGCGACGCCGTCGACGGCCTCACCAAGTACCTGACCGACGGCGCGGTGCTCAGCGTCGCCGCGCCGGTGTTTCGCACCGAGGGGGCCGCCGCCGAGCTGGACCGGCAGGGCGTCCTGCACGGTGTACGTTCCGACCTGGTGCTCCGCAACTCCCCGCCGGTACGGGTGCACCACCTGCGGTTCACCCCGGCCGGTGCCGCGTCGGCCGCCCGGCTCGCCCCGGCGTACCGGCCGTCGAGCGTGCCGCTGACCCGGGGCATGCACATCGACTCGAACGGGGTCGCCGCGGCCGGTATCGCGCTCGGCCTGGCCGCCGTCGCCCGGGTCGCCCGGCCGAAGTCGAAGCTGTGGCTGGTGCCGGCGCTGGCCGCCGCCCCGGTGGCCGCGTTCTTCCGGGACCCGCAGCGGGACGTGCCGGAGGACCCGGCCGCGGTGGTCGCCGCCGCCGACGGTCAGGTGCTGTCGGTGCAACGGCTGCACGACGAGCGGTTCGGCGACGGCGAGTGGCTGCGGATCGCGGTCTTCCTGTCGGTGCTGGACGTGCACGTCAACCGTTCGCCGGTGGCCGGCAAGGTGGTCGACTACTTCGTCGCCGACGGCGGCTTCGTCAACGCGATGAAGCCGGATGCGGAGCACAACGTCGCCGCCTACACGGTGCTGGAAACCGCACACGGCACGGTGGTGGTGGCGCAGCGGACCGGGTTGATCGCCCGGCGGATCGTGCAGCGGGCTCCGGTGGGGGCGCTGCTGGCCCGGGGGGAGCGGTTCGGGCTGATCCGCTTCGGCTCCCGTACCGACGTCTACCTGCCGGCCGACGCCGCCACGCCGCTGGTCGGCCCCGGCGACAAGGTGGTCGGCGGTTCCTCGGTCATCGCCCGCTGGAGCTGAGCCGACGACTACGCGAACAGGGGCGCCGCGATCGCGGCGCCCCTGTCGTGCAACTGCGGACGGGTCAGGCGGTACGGCGCTGGTGCAGCCAGAGCAGCGGCCCGCTGACCAGGTAGCCCACCACCACGAGGGCGAAGGTGAGCCGGATGTCGACGAGTGCGCCGACGGCCGGGGCCAGCCACAGCCACGGCGGAAGCTTGACCAGCCGGGCCAGCTTGGCGTACGGGAAGCTGGAGACCATCGTGAAGGCGAGCAACGCCACCCCGCCGATCTGCACGACGGCCGGCAGCGGCAGTTCGATAGCCACGCCGAGCGCGAGCACGGCCGCCGCCATCGTGGTGGGTACGCCGCAGAAGAACCGGCCGTCCTTGGGTGAGACGTTGAACCGGGCGAGCCTGATCGCGGCGCACGACGCGACCAGTGCTGCGGCGACCGCCGCGGCGGCGGTGGGGGCCGATCCGGCCAGCGAGGCGTAGACCACCACCGGGGCGGCCAGGCCGAAGGAGCACATGTCGGCCAGCGAGTCCATCTGGGCGCCGAACGGGCTGGCCACGCCGAACTTCCGGGCGAGCGCGCCGTCGAGGCCGTCGAACGCGACGCAGGCGATCAGCAGCAGGGCCGCGATGCGGGGCTGGCCGTTCATGGCGACGAAGATGGCGTTGATGCCGAGCACCAGGCTCGCCAGGGTGCAGGCGTTGACCAGCGCGAACTTCATCCGCCGGGCGGGTGTACGCGCGCCGGGGAGCAGCGGGATCGCCATCGCGGGCGACTCGTCGACTCCGGTGGTGGGGCCCAGGACCGGGCTGACCGGGGCGACCGCCTCGATCTCGGCGCGGTCGAGGGTGATACCGCGACGGTCGAAGCCGTACCGGCGACGCTGGCGGTCGACGCGGTGCTCGGGAAGGACCAGATCGGTGCCGTTGAGCTGGTCACCGTCCCGGCGACCCACCCGGACCAGCAGTACCTGGCGGGCGAATGTGCTGCTGCGGCGCAACCGGCCCGCCCAGCGACGCCCTGCGGGGCGCGGACTGTCAGTCGTACGACGCCGGCGCCATGGGGCTCTCGGCACGTTTCCTCCATCACCGGATTGGCTGGCCGCCCGTGCGGGCGGGTGTCCGGCTGTCTCGTGCCGGACCGCTCTTGGCCCGGCAGCCGTTAAGCGGAGTACACCATTGCACAGCGGCGTGGTGGTTGGCGATAGCTGCCGGCGGTACTTATAACCTCGTTAACCGCGCAAACCGCTGCCTTGTTCCCATCTCGGACTTCTGGGTCCGTATTTCGGGCTTCATCGCCCGTTTTCTTCGCCAACCGCAGGGCCGACTTTACCGGAGCACCACCAGGTCGGCTCGGCGAGCGTCCGTCAGCCGACCGGCCACCGGGTCGCCAGAACCGCGACATCCGTCATCTCCAGACCGCTGAGCTGGGAATACGTAAACCAGGCAGCGCCAGCCGTCGATCCGCCGGCCTGTTCGGTCACCACCGGCTCGGTCGGCTCATCGACAAGCACGCGGTAGATCACCCGCACGCCGTGCCAGTCCAGCGGACGCCCCTCGGGGCCCATCGCGCCCGGATTGTGGAGATTGTCGGCCAGAATCAGCCGGTCCACCCGACCAGACTGACCCGATTCCTCCACCAGTTCCCGTAACAGCCCGTCGACCGGTTGCTCACCGTGATCGGTCCCCCCGCCGGGCAGGTGCCAGAGTCCGGCACCCGGATAGCCGGGCGCGATCATGGTGAGCAGCACCCGCCCGCCGGGATCGGTGACCAGCCCGTACGCGGCGAACCGCTGCCGCCGGTCGGCCGACTCCGCCGCCACCGGCTCGACCGGCACACCGGGTGGTGGGCCGGCGGGCGGCGGGACGGGCAGGCCGAGCAGGTCGGCGGTGAACGGCACCAGCAGCAGCGTCGCCGCCTCCTGCGGGGTGCACCAGGCCAGCTCACCGGGGCCGTCACCGCCGCCGGCCACCGCCGGCGGCGCTCCTGCGGCCACCGGCCGGTCACCAGGGATCGTGACGTCGAACACCAACCGGTCGGTGTGCACCGGCCCGGCGGGGTCCGCCGGGTCCGCAGCGGTCAGATCGGCCACGGCGGCGCGTATCCCGGCGACCGCGACGGCCAGCCCGGACTGCCCGGCGCACTCGCGGACCACGGTGTCGGCCGGATGCTCCGCGTGCCGCACGGTGCCCCCGGGCAGCCGCCAGAACCCCGCCGCCGGATCGGACGCCGGGTCGCCGGTGCTGTCGCCGGCTGCGCGCCGCCCGCGTACCAGCAGCACCCGGCCGGCCTCGTCCGTACACCAGCCGTGCGCCGCGATCCGTCGTCGCTCCTGCACGTCGCCCTCCCCGATCCGCCGTCGATCATGAGGCTAGCGGTCGTCCGGGCAGGGCGGGTGCCGTCGTGCCGGGCCGCCGGTGGGCGCACCGACGCCGCCGGCGGGCGGGGCAGGTCAGGCGGTGAGCCGGGCGGCCTGGACCGCCTCGGCGGTGACCTCGGTGAGCCGGTCGGTGGGCAGGGCGCCCAACTCGTCCCGGGCGAACCAGCGGGCCTCGCAGGTCGAGCCGCCCACGTCGGTGACGGTCGGCGGGGCGGGCTGGTCGACCATCACCCGGTAGAAGGCCCGCACGCCGTGCCAGTCGATCGGGTAGCCCTCGGGGCCGAGCGAGGCGGCGTCGCGGTGGCTGGCCACCCCGAGCAGCTCGACCAGCCGGCCGGTCTGCCCGGTCTCCTCGACCAGTTCCCGGATCAGCGCCGCACCCGGCTGCTCGCCGTAGTCGGTGCCGCCGCCGGGCAGGTGCCAGCAGCCCGCACCCGGGTAGCCGTCGGAGACCCGGGTCAGCAGCACCCGACCCTCCGGGTCGGTGGCCACCGCGTACGCGGCGAAGCGCTGCGCCCGGTGCAGCCCGTCCGGGCCGGGCACGGCGTAGAACGAGGGGAACTCGGGGGCCTCGTCGGGGACCACGTCGGCCGAGGACGCCGGCAGCCCGAGCGCGCGGGCGGTGAAGGCCCGCAGCGGCAGCTCCCGTGCCTCGTCGAGGGTGTACCAGCGGGCCAGGTCGGTGGAGCGGTCCACCCGGTCGGTGAGGGTGCCGCCGCGTACCGACACCTGGTAGATCAGGCGGTCGGTGTGGATGGTGATGCCCCGCTCGGGCAGGGCGCGCATGTCGGCCAGGACGTCCGCCAGGCCGGCGACGGCGACCGAGAGGCCCGTCTCGGCGGCGGTCTCCCGGACGACGGTGTGGTTCGGGTCCTCGCCGTGGTCGACCGCCCCACCGGGCAGGGACCATACGCCGGGGGTGCCGGAGCGCTCCGATGCGCGGACCAGCAACACTCGGCCGACTGAATCTGCACAGACTGCATATGCCGCGATCCTGCGGAGCGGCTCCAGCAAGGTGGTCACGGAGCCAAATTCTCCCCGGGTCGCGTTACCGACGCGGAAAAGAGTCGGATTCCTGACTCAGGGCTGGCCACTCAGGGATCGATCAGGGTAGGACTCCGGGCGGTCACCGAGGTCGACGGGGCGGCCGGCGCGGACCGTGGAGACATGACCTCGACGAGCACCCCCCACGCCCCGTACAAACAACTCCGCAGGCCGACCACCGACCGCATGGTGGCCGGCGTCGCCAGCGGCATCGGCCGCTACTTCGCCGTCGACCCCACCCTGGTCCGGGTGCTGTTCGCGGTGGCGACCCTGCTCACCGGCGGTGTCGCCGCCCTGGCGTACCCGATCATGTGGTTCCTGATGCCCGAGGAGCCGGCCGGCGCGCCGGCCTGGCCACACCCGGCGGACCCGACGGCGCAGCCGCAGCCGACCTGGCCGACGCCGGCGCAGCCGGCCACCTGGCCGCAGCCGGGCGGGCCGGCGACCGGAGGGCAGCCTCAGCCGCCGGCGACCCCGCCGACGGCCGGCTGAACCCCGCTCACTCCCACTCGATGGTGCCCGGCGGCTTGCTGGTCACGTCCAGGACCACCCGGTTGACCTCGGCGACCTCGTTGGTGATCCGGGTGGAGATCCGGGCCACCACCTCGTAGGGCAGCCGGGACCAGTCGGCGGTCATCGCGTCCTCGCTGGAGACCGGGCGCAGCACCACGGGATGCCCGTAGCTGCGCCCGTCACCCTGCACCCCGACGCTGCGCACGTCGGCCAGGAGCACCACCGGGAACTGCCAGACGCCCCGGTCCAGGCCGGCGGCCGTCAGCTCCTCCCGGGCGATCAGGTCGGCCTGGCGCAGCAGCGCCAACCGCTCCCGGTCGACCGCGCCGATGATCCGGATGGCCAGCCCCGGCCCCGGGAACGGGTGCCGCCAGACCATCGCCTCGGGCAGGCCCAACTGGAGCCCGAGCGCCCGGACCTCGTCCTTGAACAGCGTGCGCAGCGGCTCGACCAGGGCGAACTTCAGATCCTCAGGCAGCCCGCCGACGTTGTGGTGGCTCTTGATGTTGGCGGTGCCGGTGCCGCCGCCGGACTCGACCACATCCGGGTAGAGGGTGCCCTGCACCAGGAACTCGACGTCGCCGTGGGCGGCGATCTCCCGGGCGGCGGCCTCGAAGACCCGGATGAACTCCCGGCCGATGATCTTCCGCTTCTGCTCCGGGTCGGTCACCCCGGCCAGCGCGCCGAGGAACCGGTCGGCCGCGTCGACCACCTTCAGCTTGATGCCGGTGGCCGCCACGTAGTCCTTCTCCACCTGCTCGGCCTCACCGGCACGCAGCAGGCCGTGGTCGACGAAGACGCAGGTGAGCTGGTCCCCCACCGCCTCGTGGACCAGCGCGGCGGCGACCGCCGAGTCCACCCCGCCGGACAGGCCGCAGATGACCTCCTTGTCCCCGACCTGGGCCCGGCTCCGGGCAACCTGCTCGTCGATGATGTTCTGCGGGGTCCAGGTGGGCTCGATGCCGGCGATGTCGTAGAGGAAACGGCGGAGCATCTCCTGCCCCTGCGCGGTGTGCCCCACCTCGGGGTGGAACTGCACACCGGCCCGACGGCCGGCCAGATCCTCGAAGGCGGCGACCGGGGCGCCGGCCGACTCGGCGGTCACCGTGAACCCGGCGGGGGCCTCGGTCACCGCGTCGCCGTGGCTCATCCAGACCGGCAGGTCCGCCGGCAGGTCCCGCAGCAGCACCCCCGGGTCGAGCAGCCGGGGACGCAGCGGGGTGCCGCCGTACTCCCGGTTGCCGGTCCGGGCGACCGTGCCGCCGAGCGCCTGGGCCATCGCCTGGAAGCCGTAGCAGATGCCGAAGACGGGGACGCCCGCGTCGAACAGCCCGGCGTCGATCTGCGGGGCGTCGGGGGCGTAGACACTGGACGGGCCGCCGGACAGGATGATCGCGGCCGGGTCCTTCGCCAGCATCTCGGCGACCGGCATGGAGTGCGGGACGATCTCCGAATAGACCTTCGCCTCGCGCACCCGGCGCGCGATGAGCTGGGCGTACTGGGCTCCGAAGTCCACCACGAGGACGGGGCGAGGCGTGCTCATGTGGGCAAAGCCTACCGACAGTCACACCCGCCCCCGGCACGGGCCGCCCCCCGGCGCGCCGCGCCCGGTCAGCGCCGGTCAGCCGCGCAGCGCGCCGGGGGCGTCCGCCGGAACCGCCGGGTGCCGTGGACGCACCGCCGCCACCCGGGTGTACGCCGACCCGAGCGGCGGCCGGGGATCCGCCTCCCCCCGGTTCGGCCAGTACGACATCGCCCGCTCCGCCTGCGCGGTGATCGTCAGCGACGGGTTCACCCCGAGGTTCGCCGAGACCGCCGCCCCGTCGACCACGTGCAGCCCCGGGTGGCCGTACACCCGGTGCCAGGGGTCGACCACGCCGTCGGCCGGGGTGGCGCCGATCACCGCCCCGCCGAGCAGGTGCGCGGTCAGCGGGACGTCGAACGGTTCGGTGAGCGCCCCGCCCGGGGTGCCGCCGATCTCCTCGGCGAGCAGCCGGACCGCCTGGTTGCCGGCCGGAATCCAGGTCGGATGGGGTGCGCCGTGCCCGGGCCCGGACACCAGCCGCCGCCGGCCCAGCGGCCCCCGCTGCCAGCGGGTGGTCAGCGAGTTGTCAGTCGACTGCATCACCAGGGCGATCACCGTCCGCTCGGACCAGTGCCGCACCGAGAGCATCCGGGCGGCCAGCCGGGGGTGCCGCACGATCGCGCCCAGCCAGCGCCGCACCCGGTGCGGACCGCCGTCGACGAGCAGCGACTGGAGCAGCCCCATCGCGTTCGCGCCCCGGCCGTAGCGGACCGGCTCGACGTGGGTCTGCGGGTCGGGATGGAACGAGCTGGTGATCGCCACCCCGTCGGTGAAGTCCAGCCCCCGCCGCCGGGCCTGCCGGCGGTCGACCGACGCGCCGAGGATCGCCTCCGAGTTGGTCCGGGTCAACGCGCCGAGGCGGTCCGACAGGTGGGGCAGCGCGCCGGTCTGCTTCATCGCGTGCAGCAGCCGCTGGGTACCGAGCGCGCCGGCCGCGAAGACCACCTGGTCGGCGTGGAACACCTGGCGACGCCGCCGCAGCCAGGCACCGGTACGTACGGCGTGCACCAGGTAGCCGCCGCCGTCGGCCGGCCGTACTGCGGTGACCGTGGTCAGCGGGTGGACCCGCGCGCCGAGCCGTTCGGCAAGCCACAGGTAGTTCTTGACGAGGGTGTTCTTGGCGCCGTGCCGGCAGCCGGTCATGCACGACCCGCAGTGCGTACAGCCGGTGCGCTCCGGCCCCGCCCCGCCGAAGTACGGGTCCGCCACCCGCTGCCCGGGACGGCCGAGGTGCACCCCCACCGGGGTCGGACCGAAGGTGTGCCCGACCCCCATCCGTTCGGCCACCGCCCGCATCGCCCGGTCCGCGCCGGTGTGCCGGGGGTACGGGGTGACCCCGAGCATCCGTCCGGCCTGGTCGTAGTGGCCGGCGAGTTCCGCCCGCCAGTCGGTGACGTCACGCCACTGCGGATCGGTGTAGAAGGCGTCCGGTGGCTGGTAGAGGGTGTTCGCGTAGACCAGGGAGCCACCGCCGACGCCGGCACCGGAGAGCACCAGCACCCCGCTCGCGGCACCCCGGGCGGCCGGGCGGAGCAGGGTGATCCGTTGCAGCCCGTAGCAGCCCAGGCGGGGGGCCCAGAGGAACCGGCGCAGCCGCCAGGAGGTCTGCGGGAACTCGTCGTCGGCGAATCGCCGGCCCGCCTCCAGCACACCGACGGTGTAGCCCTTCTCGGCCAGGCGCAGCGCGGTGACGCTGCCGCCGAAGCCGGAGCCGATGACGAGCACGTCGTACCGCATGACCGCATCATTACCGGCGGGTAGCCATCGCGCCAGTGCCGGATTTCGCGCGATCATGCTGACCGTCGCCGACCGCAACCCGCAGGGCCGGTCGAAGCGTTGTGCAGACGGGGGTGGCGAGCGATGACTCAGGAGACCGGAACGGGACGACCACGCTGGGTGTGGGGGCTGGCCGCCCTGGCCGTGGTCGTCCTGGTGGGGGTGGCCGCCCTGGTGGTGACCCGGGTGGTCCGCGACGACGAGCCACGGCGTACGGCCGGGCCGGCCGCCACGACCACCGGCCCGACGCCGACGCCGAGCCCCACCCCCAGCCCGACCCCACCCCCCGGGGCCTCGATCACCGGCCCGCTCAACCTGCTCCTGGTCGGGGTGGACACCCGGGTCAGCGTGCCCGGCTGGGAACCGCACGGCGACGCGGTGCTGATCCTGCACGTGCCGGCCGGGCTGGACCGGGCGTACCTCTTCTCGCTCCCCCGCGACCTGGTGGTCGACATCCCGAAGTTCCCCAAGTCGGGCTACCAGGGCGGCCGGACGAAACTCACCCACGCGATGAGCTACGGCAGCCGGGTGCCGGGCAAGCCCAAGAACCCCAGCGCCGCCCAGGGGTACGAGCTGCTGCGCAGCACGGTCGCCGGGTACACCGGGCTGCGCTTCGACGCCGGTGCGGTGGTCACCTTCAACGGCTTCGACCGGCTGGTCGACAGCCTCGGCGGGGTGGACCTCTACGTCGACCAGCGGGTCCCCTCGCTGCACCGCCGGCCGGACGGCAAATACCGCGAGCCGGCCCGGGGCGGCGGCGGATACACCGGCCCGCAGATGGTCTACGAGAAGGGTGAGCGGCACCTCAACGGCTGGCAGGCGCTGGACTACGCCCGGCAGCGCTACATCGCCGGCGGCGACTACGCTCGGCAGCGCCACCAGCAGCAGCTCCTCCGGGCGCTGGCCGCCAAGATCCTCAACGAGAACCTGGCCCGCCAGCCAGACCGGGTGGAGCAGGTGGTGTCGGCGCTCGGCGACACCCTGGTCTACGCGGGCGGCCCGCGCATCGTCGACCTGGCGTACGCCCTCGGTGGGCTGAGCGCCGACCGGATCACCCTGGTCGGGCTGCCCGGCGACGGGGTGGGCAAGGGCGGCAGCTACCGGGGCGAGCAACTCACCAGCGTCGGCAAGGGATTCCTGCCCGCGCTCAAGGCCGGCAAGGCCGAAACCTACCTGGACGCCCACCCCGAGCTACGGGTGAAGAACTGACCGCCGGGGGACGCGCTCAGCGGCGGGTGGGCGGGGCGGGACGCTCGGTGCCGTACAGCCAGGCGGCGAAGAGGTCGTCGAGCTGCTGCCCGCAGACCCGCTCGGCGGTCGCCACGAACTCGGCGGTGGTGGCGTTGCCGTTGCGCTTGTCGGCCGCCCAGGTCTTGAGGAGCCGGAAGAAGGCGTCGTCGCCGACCGTCACCCGCAACGCGTGCACGGTCATCCCGCCGCGCTCGTAGACCGAGTCGCTGAACAGGTTCGCCACCCCGGGCGCACCGGGCGGCACCCGCCAGACCTGGTCGTCGGAGGACGCGTACCGCTGCTCGAAGGCGGCCTGGGCGGTGTCCCGGCCCTGGTGCTCGGCCCAGAGCCACTCCGCGTACGTGGCCAGCCCCTCGTTGAGCCAGATGTCCGACCAGCGGGCCACCGACACGCTGTCGCCGAACCACTGGTGGGCCAGCTCGTGCGCGACCACCCCGGTGTTCTCGCCGCCCCGGAAGAAGTTGGCCGAGTAGACCGGCCGGCTCTGCGTCTCCAACGCGTACCTGATCCGGGGCTCGTCGACCACCACCCCGCCGTACGCCGCGAACGGGTACGGCCCGAAGACGCTCTCCAGGTAGTCGGCGACCGTCACGGTGCGGGCGACCGACTCGTCGGCCGCCCCCCGGGGAAGGCTGGCGGCGACCGCGCTGAACACCGGCCGGCCCCGGTGCTCGCCGGTGCTGGTGCGGTACTTCCCGATCACCACCGTGCTCAGGTAGCTGGCCATCGGGGCGGCCTCCGACCAGCGCCACGTGGTGAAGCCGCCGGCCGCCGGGCGCTGCCCCCTCGGCACGCCGTTGGCGACCACGACCAGCCCCTTCGGCACGGTGATCTCGAAGTCGTAGGCGGCCTTGTCGGAGGGGTGGTCGTTGACCGGGAACCAGGTGCTCGCCGACTCGGGTTGGCCGAGCGCGACCGCGCCGTCGGCGGTGTGCAGCCAGCCGCCCTCGCCGATCGTCTCGTTGCGCAGCGGCTCCGGCCGGCCGTCGTACCCGACCTGGACGGTGAAGACCGTCCCGGCGCGGACCGGCGCGGCCGGGGTGACCACCAGCTCGGTGCCCTCGCGGGTGTGCCGGGCCGGGGTGCCGTCCACGGTCACCCGGCGCACCGTCAGCCCGGCCAGGTCGAGGTGGAACAGCGGCAGGTCGGCCTCGGCGGTGGCCCGGACGGTGGCGTCGCCGCGCAGCTCGTCGCTGGTCGGGTCGTAGCGGACCTTGAGGGTGTACCGCTCGACGTCGTACCCGCTGTTGCCGGCGGTCGGGAAGTACGGGTCGCCGACGCCGGCCGGGCCGGGGGTCACCTCCGGGGTCGCCTCAGGCGTCGGAGTCGACCGGGATTCCCGCCGGGGTTCCGGGTCGGCGGTGCAGCCGGTCAGGGCGAGCGCCACGGTGACGAGCAGCGCGAGCCCGCGCCGGTTCCGGCTCATGGCCACCTTCGTCCCCCGTTCGCCGCCGCCGTCCGCGCAGCCTACCGATCCGGCCGGCCCCGGGTGCCTGCAACGCCGCACGACGAGCGGGGCGACGGTACGGCCGGCCGGCCCCATGGTGGAGCCGGCCGGCCGCGACGGACCCGGGTCAGCGGTCGAGGACCAGCCCGACCCGCTGGAACTCCTTCAGGTCGCGGTAGCCGCACTTGGCCATCGCGCGACGCAGCCCACCGAACAGGTTGAGCTGGCCGTCCGGCTCGTCGGCGGGGCCGAACAGCAGCCGCTCCATCTCCCCGAGCGGTTCGCCGGCCACCTCGAACGCACCACGCGGCAGGGACGGGTGGCTGGCCGCCGAGTGCCACCAGGCGCCGCCGGCCGGGGCCTCCTCGCACAGCGACAGCGGCTCGCCGAGCATCACCGCGTCCGCGCCGCAGCCGAGCGCCTTGGCGATGTCGCCGGAGGTCTGGATGTCGCCGTCGGCGATGAGGTGCACGTAGCGTCCACCGGTCTCGTCGAGGTAGTCGCGGCGGGCCGCGGCGGCGTCGGCGATCGCGGTGGCCATCGGCACCCGGATGCCGAGCACCGACTCGCTGGTCGACCAGTCGTCACCGCCGATGCCGACGATCACCCCGGCCGCGCCGGTACGCATCAGGTGCAGCGCCGTCTTGTAGTCGGTACAGCCGCCGACGACCACGGGCAGGTCGAGGTCGGCGATGAACTCCTTGAGGTTCAGCGGCTCGTCGGTGGTCGAGACGTGCTCGGCCGAGACGATGGTGCCCTGGATGACCAGGATGTCGACGCCCGCGTCGAGGATCACCGGGGCCAGCGCGAGGGTGTGCTGCGGGGACACCCGCACGGCCACCGTGCTGCCGCCGGCCCGCAGCTCGCGGACCCGCTCGGCGATCAGGTCGGGGCGGATCGGCTCGGCGTAGACCTCCTGGAGCCGCTTGGTCGCGCGGGCGTCCTCGCCCAGCCCGGCCAGCTCCTCCAGCACCTTGGTCGGGTTCTCGTAGCGGGTCCAGAGGCCCTCGACGTTGAGCACGCCCAGGCCGCCGAGCTGCCCGAGCCGCACGGCCGAGGCGGGGCTCATGGTGGCGTCCGACGGGTGGGCGACGCAGGGGATGTCGAACTGGTAGGCGTCGAGCTGCCAGCCGGTGGAGACGTCGTCGACGTCCCTGGTCCGCCGGCTGGGCACGATGGCGATGTCGTCCAGGTGGTAGCCGCGCTGCGCGGTCTTGCCCAGCCCGATCTCGACCACGTCACGCATGAGGGACTCCAGGTGGTTTGGGGTGGTGGGTCAGCGGGTGTGATAGTTGGGGGCCTCGACGGTCATCTGGATGTCGTGCGGGTGGCTCTCCTTGAGCCCGGCCGCCGTGATCCGGATGAGCTGCCCCCGGTGGTGCAGGTCGGGGATGTTCTCCGCCCCGGCGTACCCCATCGCCAGCCGCAGCCCGCCGACGAGCTGGTGGGCCACCCGGGACAGCGGCCCCCGGTAGGGCACCTGGCCCTCCACGCCCTCCGGCACCAGCTTGTCGTCGCTGAGCACGTCCTGCTGGAAGTAGCGGTCCTTGCTGTACGACTTGGCCTGGCCCCGGGACTGCATAGCGCCCAGCGAGCCCATCCCCCGGTACGCCTTGAACTGCTTGCCGTTGACGAAGATCAGCTCGCCGGGGCTCTCCTCGCAGCCGGCCAGCAGGCTGCCGAGCATCACCGTGTCGGCACCGGCCACCAGGGCCTTGGCGATGTCACCGGAATACTGGATGCCGCCGTCGCCGATCACCGGGACGCCGGCCGGACGGGCCGCGCGGGCCGCCTCCATGATCGCGGTCACCTGCGGGACGCCGACCCCGGCGACGATCCGGGTGGTGCAGATGGCACCCGGGCCTACCCCCACCTTGACGCCGTCGGCACCGGCGTCGACCAGGGCCTTCGCCCCGGCGTAGGTGGCCACGTTGCCCCCCACGATGTCGATCGCGACGTCGGCCTTGAGCCGGCGGACCATGTCCAGCACGGCCCGCTGGTGGCCGTGCGCGGTGTCCACGATCAGCACGTCGACACCCGCGTCGACCAGGGTCCGGGCCCGCTTGTAGGCGTCCTCGCCGCCGCCGATGGCGGCGGCGACCCGCAGCCGGCCGGCGTCGTCCTTGGTGGCGTCCGGGTACTGCTCGCTCTTGGTGAAGTCCTTGACGGTGATCAGCCCGCGCAGCCGCCCCGAGTCGTCCACGATCGGCAGCTTCTCGACCTTGTGCTGGCGCAGCAGGGAGAGCGCGTCGTCCTTGCTCACCCCCACCGGGGCGGTGACCAGCGGCGTCCGGGTCATGATCGCGTGGACCGGGGTGGCCGGGTCGGAGACGAACCGCATGTCCCGGTTGGTGACGATGCCCACGAGCTGGCCCTCGCCGTCGACCACCGGGACGCCGGAGATGCGGTAACGGCCGCACAGCTCGTCGACCTCACGCAGGGTGTCCTCGGGGCTGGCCGTCACCGGGTTGGTGATCATGCCGGACTCGGAGCGCTTGACCAGGTCGACCTGGAGCGCCTGGTCCTCCAGGGAGAGGTTGCGGTGCAGCACGCCGATGCCGCCCTGGCGGGCCATCGCGATCGCCATCCGGGCCTCGGTGACGGTGTCCATCGCGCTGGACAGCAGCGGGATGGACAGCTCCACGTTGCGGGTGAGCCGGGTGCGGGTGTTCACCCGGCTGGGCACCACGTCCGACTCGCCGGGCTGGAGCAGCACGTCGTCGAAGGTCAGGCCGAGCGGCACCACCCGCGCCGACCCGGCGGGCAGCTCCGGCAGGTGGCCGCCCCACTCGCCGCTGTCGACACCGGCCGGAAGATCGGTGCCGGCAGGAAGATCGGTGCTGGGCGAATTCTCCACGATTGCTCCCCTGAGCTGCTCGGACGGGATTCAGCGAGGCGGCGCGCGCGGCAACCGGCGCACGCCGGGGTGACGGCGAGTCGTCTCATCGTACCCACTGAGCAGGGCGGCCCTCGCCGGCGACCGGTCGGGGTCGGCGACGCCACAGCGACCGCCGGGGGGCGCGTGCGGCGAGGGTTGGGTCTACGGTGAGGGGGTGCACGACGAGCCCATCGACCCGTTCAACGGCGACCCGGCCGATCCGGCTGCGGGGCTGGACGATCCGGGCGACGACGCCCCGCTCGACCCGCTGACCGAGGTCGAGCGGCAGGACGTGCTGGAAGACCTCGCCGACCTGGAGATCTACCAGGCCCTGCTGTCCCCGATCGGGGTACGCGGGCTGGTCATCGAGTGCGAGGACTGTCGCGAGCCGCACTACTTCGACTGGGACCTGCTCCGGGGCAACCTGCGGCACCTGCTCAGCTCGGGTCGACCCCGGGTGCACGAGCCGGCCTACGATCCCGACCCGGACCACTACGTCACCTGGGACTACGCCCGGGGCTACGCCGACGGGGTGCACGACACGCTCACCGAGTCCGCGGGCGACGACACCGACTCCGACGACTGACCCCCGGGCCGACCCGGCTCGCCACCGCCGGGGCGGGGGCGGTCAGGCGACCAGGCCGGCGCGGAAGCCGGCGGCCACCGCGTGCGCCCGGTCCCGCGCGCCGAGCTTGCGGAACAGCCGCCGGGCGTGCGTCTTGACGGTGTCCTCCGAGACGAACAACTCCCGGCCGATCTCCGCGTTGCTCTTGCCCTCGGCCATGCCGAGCAGCACCTGGAGTTCGCGTTCGGTCAGCCCGACCGAGGTCCGGCCGGCGCGGGCGCCGGAGGTCGGACGCGGCAACCCGGTGGCCGGGGCCGGCTCGGCCGGCGTGCCCTCCGACTCCCCCTCGACCTCGTCGTCGCCGCGCTGCACGGGCACCACCGACGGCGCGCCGGGCGTACCGTCGGCCGGCGGCGGCGACCAGCCCGGCGCGGGCGGGCGACCGGGTCGCGGGGGCGCGCCGACCGCGGCGGTGTCCCGGGCGGGGTCGGCGACCCGGTGCCGGGCGGGGCGGCCGGGCGCTGCGAGCAGCAGCAACGCCTTCGCCACCGCGCTGGTCAGGTCGTGGTCGGCACCCTGGATCAGGCCCCGGGCCCCGGCGCTGATGGTGGCCGCCGCCGCCTCCGACTCCTCGGTGCCGAGCAGCAGCACCGCGGCCTGCGGGGCGCGGGCGAGCACCCGGCGCACGAAGCCGGCGCTGTCCGGCCGGGTGAGCGCCGTGTCGGCCAGCACCACGTCGACCGGGCGCTCGGCGAGCCGCAGCATCACCTCGGGATCGGAGACGGCTGTCCGGACGACCGCGGCCAGGCCGAGTCGCGCCGCCGCGTTGGTCAACTGCTGCGCGGCGATCGGTGTCCGAACGCATACGAGAACGGTACGCACGGTGGTCTCCTCTCCGGACACGAGCAGACCATGACGGGGTCCACCGGGGAGGAGGTTCCGGGCAATCCTCTGAACTTTTCCGACATTTGGGTCATATGACGCAGGAGGCTTCGGGTTTTCGATCTCAACACGTGTGAGTCGGCGAGGGTTCGGGTACCGAGGCTCCACGCCGGAAACGGGGTACGCCAGCGCGGACCACAGCCCGGACGCCGGTTCAACGAGGATCTCCGCGGTGCCGCGCGGGAGGAGGGGTGCTGATGTCGAACGTACGTAGACTGCCCGGACCCATCGTCGATCTGTGGGACTGGCAGCGTCTCGGCGCCTGTCGGGGTCGGGACAGCGCTCAGTTCTTCCACCCGGACGGCGAGCGCGGTTCGTCCCGGCTGCGCCGGGAGTCCGGCGCCAAGTCCGTCTGCCAGGCCTGCCCCGTGCGGGCCGAGTGCGCGGCGCACGCCCTGTCCGTGCGGGAGCCGTACGGCGTCTGGGGCGGCCTCAGCGAGTCCGAGCGGCTGCGGCTGCTCGCCCTGGGCTGGGAGGACCTGGCCGACCGCCGGCAGACCCGGGTGGACATCGCCCGCATGGAGGCCCGGCTCGGCGCTTCGCACAAGACCGCCGTACCGGCCCAGCGCAAGATCGCCTGACCGACCCGCCACACCTCGACGAGGCCGCGCTCCGGAAATCGGAGTGCGGCCTCGTCGTTTCCCGGCCCGTGGTCCGACGCCGGGCCGGCAGGTACGAAAAGCGGGGCGGGCCCGGCTGTGCCGGACCCGCCCCTTCATTCCACCCGATCCTGCTCCGAGCCGTCGTGCGGCTCACCCGGTACGGCTTTCGCCGCCGGTCGCGGGAGTCAGGAACAGCGGGGTCGCACCTGCGTCACGCCGTCAGCGCTGCAGGGTCAGCAGACCCGGCCGGTAGGGCAGGAGGCCGTAGTCACCACCCGAGTTCGTGGCGCGGCCCTGGTAGAGCAGTTGCAGGTTGCACGGGTCGATCGTGTTCGTCTGGTCCGCGCTGGTGCGCAGCAGCTCACCGTGGCTGATGTCGTTGGTCCAGGTGGCACCGCTGTTGGCCTTGCCCGCGAACGGGTTGTTGTAGGTCGTCGCGTTCGGCGTCCAGGTGCCGCCCAGGCTGGTCGCCGTGAACGAGCGGAAGTAGCGCTCCCAGGAGCTGGTCCGGGCCTCGATGATCATCAGGTACTGGTTGCGGCCCGCGACCTTGTAGACCTGCGGCGCCTCGAAGATGTTCTCCGAGGTGTCGCTCATGATGGTCGTGTAACTGGAGCCGAAGCTGCCCGGGAAGTTCCCGATCGGCATGATCTGGCGGTAGATCTTGCCGTTGTCACCGGCGAAGAACAGGTACATGTTCTGGTCGTCGCCGATGATCGTCTGGTCGATCACGCCGGTGCCGGAGTCGGTGATCTTCGCGGTCGACAGGGTCTGCGCAGCCGACCAGCCGTTGGCGTTGGCCGGGTTGGTCGACGTGCGGTACGAGAACGACGTCGGGCCCCACTGGTGGGCGAGGATCCAGATGTTCTTCGGCGCGAAGTAGAACAGCGACGGCGCGACGGTGCTCTGGCTCATGGTGTTCTGGGGCGCCGTGGCGAGCTGGTTGAGGTTGTCGACCAGGCCGAAGTTCATCGAACCCCAGCCGCCGGTGGCGCTGCTGCTGTGGGTGGTGGCGTACACCAACTGCTTGCCCTGGTAGGGGGCGATGGTGAAGTCCTTGAGTGACGCCCAGCCGGCCTTCGGCTGCGCCAGCGGACCGGTCGACGACCAGCGGTAGGACGTCGGCAGGGAGCAGTTGCCCGTCGGCGGCGGGGTGGTCGGCGGGGGCGTGGTCGGCGGCGGGGTCGTGGGGGGCGGGGTGGTGGGGGGCGCGGTCGTCGGCGGCGTGGTGGGCGGGTTGGTCGGCGTCGTGCCACCGTTGCAGGCCACCCCGTTGAGCGCGAAGCTCGTCGGGACGGGGTTGCTGGACGTCCAGGCCCCGTTGAAGCCGAACGACACCGAGCCGTTGGTGGGGATCGCGCCGTTGTAGCTGACGTTCTTGGCGGTCACCGCCGAGCCGCTCTGCGTCACGGTCGCGTTCCACGCCTGGGTCACCGACTGCCCGGAGGCGAAGGACCAGGTCAGCGTCCAACTGCTCAGCGCGTCGCCCAGGTTGGTGATGGCGACGTTGGCCCCGAAGCCACCGCCCCACTCCGAGGAGACGGTGTAGTTCACCGAGCATCCCGCCGCCGCCGCGCCTGCGGGCAGCGCGGTGACTACCGACGCCGACGCCAGCAACGCGACACCGGCCGAGATCAGGCCGACATTGGCCGATCTGGATCTGGACATAAAACACCCTCCTGACGGGATGGCGACCTGCACATTGGTGGTGGCCGTTGTTAGGTTAACGTTAACAGTCGCGTCAGGTATGTTACGGGAGCGCTCCCACAGCCTCAACCCTCGATATCGCTGTGGAATTTTCGGCTATCCGCACATTGATCAATCTTGATGACTTAACGCTGATGAGGAATCAGCGCACGGTGACTGTGACGCTGTGCCACCCGGTCGCTCCGTCCGGGGCGACCGGCGCGGTCAACGGGGTCTGCGTCTCGCCGTCCCGGTCGGTCGCCCGCACCTGGAGGGTGTGCTCACCCGGGGTCGCCGCCCACCGCCACGACCACTGCACCCAGGTGTCCACCGACACCGTCGGGGCGAGGGTCGCCTCCTGCCACGCGCCGCCGTCGACGCGTACCTCGACCCGGCTGATCCCCCGGTGCTGCGCCCATGCCACCCCGGCCACCGTCACCTCGCCCGTGGTGAGCCGGTTACGCGCGCGGGGGGTGTCGATCCGCGACTGCGTCTTCACCGGCCCCTGCGCCGACCAGCCACGCGGCACCCAGTACGCGTCGAAGTCGGCGAAACTGGTCAGCTCCAGCTCGGTCACCCACTTGCAGGCCGACACGTACCCGTAGAGGCCCGGCACCACCATCCGCACCGGGAAGCCGTGTTCCACGGGCAGCGGCTCGCCGTTCATCCCCACCGCCAGCAGGGCGTCCCGCCCGTCGCGCAGCGCCGCCGTCGGGGTGCCGCAGGTCCAACCGTCGACCGAGCGGCCGACCACCTGGTCGGCCCCCTCCTCCGGTTCCGCCTCGTCGAGCAGTTCCCGGATCGGTACGCCCAGCCACCGGGCGTTGCCGATCAGGTCCCCACCCACCTCGTTGGAGACGCAGGCGAGGGTGACGTACCGCTCCACCATCGGGCGGGCGAGCAACTCGGCGAAGGTCAACTCGATCGGGTTGCGCACCCGACCGTGGATGCGCAGCCGCCAGGTCTCCGGATCCACCTGCGGCACCACCAGCGCCGTGTCGATCCGGTAGAAGCCGCCGTTCGGCGTGGTGTAGGGGGCGAGCTGGGCCAGGGACAGGTCTGCCCCCGCCGGCACCGTCGGCGCCACCGCCGACGGGGTGGGCAACGCGACCGCCTCCCGGGCCGCCGACACCCCCCGCCGCCCGGCGAGCCAGTGCCCGCCCAGCCCCGCCACGGTCGCCACGCCCGCGAGCAGGCCCGCACCACGCAGGAACCGCCGCCGGGACTCCGGGTCGGTCGACTCCAACGGCTCCCAGCCGACGGGCGATCCCCCGGCCGGACCCGCAGGTGCACCCGGCCCGTCGGCCCCCCGGCGTTCGCCCGCCGTCGACCCGGCGGCCGGCACACCGTCGCCCCGGTCCACCGCTGGACCGGCCACCGGCGGCCCACCGGCCGGAAGCGACCCGGCGGCCGGCGACGTCCCGGGCACCGGGGGCGGCCCGGGGTGGGCGGCCGGCAGCGGGGTGGGCGGCTGCCAGGGCCACGGGTCGAGCTGCCAGGGACCGGCCACGAAGGCCCAGAGCACCAGCCCGCCCAACCCCCCGCCGACCAGGGCGGGGAGCGCATCGGCGGCATCCGCGCCGGCCCGGGTGAGCGCGGCGGCGACACCGAGACCGGTGAACGCCGCGATGCCCACCAGCCCGACCGCGAGCCGACGCGCGGCGAGCACACCGATCCCGGCGGCGAACGCCGCCAGCAGCACCGCCGTGCCGACCAGCAGGGCGATCTTGTCGTACCTGCCGAAGACGTCGATGGCGAACTGCTTGAGCGGCTCGGGGACCGTGTCGACCACGACCCCGCCGACCGCGATCAGCGGGGCGGAGCGGGGACCGGTGAGGACGGCGACCGGCTCGGCGACACCGATGGCCACCACGGCGGCGGTGACCCCGGCCAGCGCGGCGAAGCCACGGGGGGTGGTGCTCATCCGGCCAGTGTCGTCGATCGACCGGGCCGGCCGCCAACCACGTCACCGTTCCGTAAGCAGCGGTCACCGTACGCGTCAGGGCGCACCGCCGAAGTACGACGGTGCGCCCTGACCTGGCGTGCTACCGGGTCAGAAGCCCGGGCCGTGCTGGTGGCCGTGACCGTGGCCGTGGCCGTGCCCACCGGCGGCGGCCGGCTCCGGCTGCTCCGGCTTCTCGACCACCAGGCTCTCGGTGGTCAGCAGGAGGCCGGCGATCGACGCGGCGTTGGTGACCGCGTTGCGGGTCACCTTCACCGGGTCGATGATGCCGGACTTGACCAGGTCGACGTACTCGCCCCGGGCGGCGTCGAGGCCCTGGCCCCAGTCCTGGCCGGCGACCTTCTCCACCACCACGTAGCCGTCGTGGCCGGCGTTCTGGGCGATCCAACGCAGCGGCTCGACCAGCGCCTTGCGCACGATCGAGACACCGACCTTCTCGTCACCGGTCAGGCCGAGGTCGTCGTCGAGCACCGAGCGGATCTGGGCCAGCGCGGCACCGCCGCCGGGAACCGTCCCCTCCTCGACCGCGGCCTTGGTGGCGGCGATCGCGTCCTCGATGCGGTGCTTGCGCTCCTTCATCTCGACCTCGGTCGCCGCGCCCGCCTTGATGACCGCGATGCCACCGGAGAGCTTCGCCAGCCGCTCGGCCAGCTTCTCCCGGTCCCAGTCGGAGTCGGACGCCTCGATC
>NZ_JBMDWU010000037.1:0-3106 GCF_048594385.1 Micromonospora sp.
GGTGCCGCGCCGGCCACGACCGGTGCCGCGCCGGCCACGACCGGCACCGCGCCCGCCATAACCGGCACCGCGCCCGCCACGACCCGTGCCGCGCCCGTCGTGACCGCCGCCCGCCGGGCCGGGCCGGCCGCCGTGCCGTCGGACGGTGCCGGTGCGGCCCCGTACACCCCGGGCGTGCTCCTGGTCGGCGTGTCCGCGTCGGCCGTCGACCCGGCAGCCGTGCCGGTGGACTGTGTGCACCGGTGGCAGCGGATCGCCGCTCCCTCACTCGACCTGCTGCGGGTCGCGTCGCCGGAGGTGACCGGGGACGTCCGTCCGCCGGCCCCGGAGCCGACGGACGCGGCCCCGCCCGGCCCGCAGAGCCCGGCCCCCGACCCGACCGTGCCACCCGACGCAGCCCACGACCAACCGGCCCCGGCACCCGACCGTCCGGACATCCCGGTCGGGACGCCCGACGCGGTGCCGGGCCGACCGGAACCGGCGTCCGGCCCGGTGACCGGCGACCCCGGCGTGCCGCCGGCCGCCGTCCCCGGACCGCGACCGGCCCCGCCGGGCCCGACGCGGGTCCCGGTGACGTTCCGGCTGGACGGGAGTGCGCCCACCGCCGGGGACCGGACGTCGCTGCGGCGGATCCTCGCCGGCCGCTACGACTCGTACACGCAGGTGGTGACCCGGACCCTGGCGGAGGAACCCGGCCTGCGGGTGGCCGCGGTGAGCGCGCCGGACCTGCCGGCGGGCCTGGTCGCGGTCCGCGCCTACTGCGTCGGCGAACGGGAGACGGTGAACGCGGTCCTGCGGGGCGACGCCGCGCCGGCCGACGATCAGGCGGTGCTGGCCCGCTGGGTGGGCTACGGCCTGCGTCGCCTGCCGGTGGTCTTCGGCCCGGTCTTCCGCGCCGCGGCCGTCGCACCGCCGGGCGGCTACCCGCCCGGCACGCTGCTGGTGGAGCCGGCCTTCCTCGACGTCGACCCGACGCCCGCGCCGGCGCCGGACACCGGGGTGCGGTTCGTGATCTGGTCCGTCGGCGCCCGCCGGCTGGGCGGTCTCGGCACGACCGGCACCGGGGCCCGCGCCACACCGGCCGGCGTCCACACCGGATCCCGCACCGACGGTACGGCGGTCTTCCCCGCCGGGACCTGCTTCCAGGTGCTGGCGGACGAGCCGGTGGGCGACCGCGAGCTGCGTCAGGTGTTCCTGCGGGAGTTACCGGCCGGCCGGCCGACCCGGGGCGGCGAGCAGACGTTGCAGCGGTTGCGGGCGGTCGCCGGGGTGGGGGACGCGGCAGGCGGCGGCACCCCGCCGCTGGCGGTGGGGGTCGGCGTCGACGGGGCGGGGCGGTTGTTCGCCCCGCCGTCGGGGTGACCGCCGGTGGTGGGGCGGGTCGGCACGACGGAACCCGCCCGTCGCCGGTCGGCCGGCGGGGTGCGGTGGGCGGGGGATCAACCAGACGAGAGGGTGGTGAGAGGTGAACAGCACCGTGATGGCGGTCTCCCAGACGGAACCGGGGTGCCCGCCGACGATCGCCGGTGCGTTGGCCGTCGCCCCGGCCGGTGCCACCGTCGTCGTGCAGCCGGGGGTGTACCGGGAACAGCTCCAGCTCGGCGGCGACGTGACGCTGATCGCCGAGGAGGGACCGGGCACGGTCACCATCGACGGGGGCGACGGGGTGGCGCTGCACGTCGGCGCGGGAGAGGTGACGCTGCACGGGATCGAGCTGCTCGGTGGTGGCGGGCACATGCCGGCCATCCAGGTCGGCGGCGGCCGGCTGGAGCTCACCCGGTGCGGCGTACGGGCCGGTGGTGTCGTCGCGGTGCACGTGCCCCGGGGCGAGCTGACCATGCGGGACTGCCGGGTGGGCAACCCCGCCGGGGCGGGCCTGCTGTTCGAACGCGCCGGCACCGGTGAGATCGTCCGAACCACGGTCGCCGGGATCGGCACCGTGGCGGTCGCCGTCACCGGCGGCGACCCGGTGCTGCGCGGCTGCACGATCACCGACGTACGCGGCAGCGGGCTGTTGTGCACCGGCGGCGGCCGGGGGCTGATCGAGCAGTGCGTGGTCTCCGCCGTCGACGGCCCCGGCGTGGTGGTCGAGGACGGCACGGTCCGGCTGTTCGACACCCGGATCGTGGACACCGGTGGCACCCCGGTGCTGGTGACCGGTGGCAGGCCCGAGCTGACCGGCTGCGAGATCCGCACGGCGACCGGCCCGGCGGTGCTGGTCGACGGGGCTGCCGACCCGACGCTGCGCGACTGCGTCCTCGGCGTCGAGGGCGGGCACGGGCTGAGCGTGCAGGCCGCCGCCACCGGCAGTTACCTGGGGTTACGGGTCGAGACGACGACCGGGGCGGCGGTGGTGGTCAGCGGCACGGCGGCGCCCCGGATCGAGGGCGGCACGCTGACCGCCACCGACGGGGTCGGCCTGCTCTTCGCCGACGCGGCGACCGGCAGCGCCCGGGAGGTGACGATCGTCCGGACCCGGTCCGGGCTGCTGGCCCGGGGTACCTCCCGGCCCGAGGTCGACGACCTGACCGTCACCGCGCCGACGCAGGAGGGGCTGCGGGTCGCGGAGTCGGCGCGGCTGCGGGCGCGAGGGGGAGCGGTGACCGACGCCGGGTCGGCCGGGGTGTCGGTGACCGACGGGGAGCTGACCGTGGAGGGGACGACCCTGCGCGACTGCGCCACCGGTCTCGTCGTGTCGGCCGGGCGGCTGCGGGCCACCAGTGTGGACGTGCTCGGCAGCCGGGGTGCCGGGTTGACCGCACAGCGCCAGGCGACGGTGCAGCTGCGGCGCAGCCGGGTACGGGGCGGCGACGGGCCGGGGGTGTGGTTCGCCGGGGAGTCGCAGGGCGAGGTGACCGGGTGCGAGGTGTTCGGCAACACCGGCCCGGGGGTGCTGGTGCAGACGCGCCGACCGGTGCGGCTGGTCGAGACCGAGCTGCGGGGTAACGCGGGCGGGCGGCTGCGTACCACGGTGGACGACGCCGCGGTGGAACTCGTCGGCACCGACGCCGATCCCGCGCCCACCGGTCGCGCCGGTGGCCCCGGGTCCGTCGGCCCGCCGGCGGACGGGCCGCACCGGCCGCCGGAGCCGGTCGGGCGGCCCGAC
>NZ_JBMDWU010000370.1:0-9167 GCF_048594385.1 Micromonospora sp.
AACCCATCCCCACAATCGCCACCGCCTCACCCACACCCACACCCGAAACACCCACACCCACCACCGAACCCGACACCAAACCCACCAACCGCTCCGCCACCAACACCGGACTCGGAAAGTCGTAGGCGAGCGAGGACGGCAACGGCAGGGCGGTGTCGTCGGCCAGCCGGTCGCGCAGCTCCACGACGGTGAGTGACGAGAAGCCGAGTTCCTTGAAGGTCGTCGCCGGGTCCACGTCGGTGGCGGCCGGGTGGCCGAGAATGCCGGCGGCCCGCCGCCGGACCAGCTCCAGGGCGACGTCGAGGCGACGCTCCGCCGGCAGCTCCCGCAGCGCGTTCGCCCAGACCCCGTCGCCGACGGGCTCCTCGACCACCGGAGCGTCGTCGCCCCCGGGTCGTACGGTCGCCTCGACCGGGGTCGCTGCGGGCGCGTCGATCCAGAAGGGCCGGCGCTGGAACTCGTAGGTGGGCAGGGAGATCCGCCGTGCCCCGGGGAAGGACGTCGTCCAGTCGACCGGAGCGCCCACGACGTACGCGTGGCCGACGGCGTGCCGGAAGCGGTCGAGGCCCCCGTCGTCGCGGCGCAGGGTGGGCACCACGGACGCCGGCTGCCCGGTCGCGGCGAAGCTCTCCCGCAGGCCGACCGCCAGCACCGGGTGCGGGCTGCACTCGATGAACGTGGTGTACCCGTCGTCGAGCAACGCCCGGGCCGCCGGCTCGAACCGCACGGTCTGCCGCATGTTGCGGTACCAGTAGGCGGCGTCCAGCCCGGCCGTGTCGACGGGCGTTCCGGTCACCGCCGAGTAGAAGGTGACCGGGGCGTCGGTGGGTGTGACCGGGGCGAGCTGGTCGAGCACGTCGTCGCGGATCGCCTCGACCTGCGGCGAGTGGGAGGCGTAGTCCACCGGGACGGCCCGGCACCGCACGCCCTGGGCGGTCAGTTCGGCGAGCACCTGCGGCAGCACGTCCACCGCTCCGGACAGGACGGTCGAGTCGGGGCCGTTGATCGCACCAATCGCCACCTGGTCGCTCCACTGCTCCAGCACCGGCAGCAGCCGCTCGGCCGACAGCGCCACCGACGCCATCGCGCCGGTGCCGGCCAGGGCCCGGATCGCCCGACTGCGCAGGGCCACCACCCGGGCCGCGTCCGACAGGGTCAACGCGCCGGCCACGTACGCGGCGGCGATCTCACCCTGGGAGTGCCCCACCACCGCGTCGGGTTCCACGCCGTGCGCCCGCCACAGTGCCGCCAACGACACCATCACGGCGAACAGCACCGGCTGGATCACGTCGACCCGCGCCAACTGGTCGCCGCCCCCGCCGAGCAGGACGTCGCGCAGGTCCCAGTCGGTGTACGCGGCCAGCGCGTCGGCGCACTCGTCGAGGCGGTCGCGGAACACCGCGGAGTCGGCGTACAGGCCACGGGCCATCGCCTCCCACTGCGAACCCTGGCCGGGGAAGACGAAGACCACCCGGCCGGGGCGGGCGCGACCGACGACCAGGTCGGGCCGGTCGTCACCGGCGGCGAGCGCGTCGAGGGCGGCGAGCATGCCGGCGCGGTCACCGGCACGCACCGCCGCCCGGTGCCGCAGCGCGGCGCGGGTCGACGCGAGCGAGTGGCCCAGGTCGGCGTCGGCGACGTCGACGCCGGACGTGAGGAACCGCCGCAGCGTGGCCGCCTGGGCCCGCAGCGCGGCGGGGCTCTGGCCGGACAGCACCCAGGGCGCGGTGTACGCCTGCGCCGGCCGGTCGGCCCGGTCGGTGGTGGGCCGGGGTGCGCGCCCGACGACCAGGTGGGCGTTGGTGCCACCCATCCCGAACGAGGACAGGCCCGCCAGGGCGTCGCCGTCACCGGCGGCGTCGGCCGGCCACGCGCCGAGCGCGGACTGCACCCGCAGGTTCAGCGCGGCCAGGTCGATGCGCGGGTTGACGGTGTTGAAGTTCAGGCTCGCCGGGATCTGCCCGTGCCGGGCGCTCAACGCGAGCTTGAGCAGCCCGACCAGGCCGGCGGCGCCTTCGAGGTGTCCGACGTTGGTCTTGGCCGAACCGACGGCCAGCGGAGCATCCGCCGGCCGGTGCGCGCCGATCGCCGCACCCAGCGCGCCGGCCTCGACCGGGTCGCCGACGGGCGTGCCCGTGCCGTGCAGCTCGACGTAGCCGACGTGGGCCGGGTCGGTGCCCGCCTGCCGGTGCGCCCGCCGGATCACGTCGGCCTGCCCGTCGCCGTCGGGGACGGTCAGACCGGCGCCGCCGCCGTCGTTGTTGACGGCCCCGCCGAGGATCACGCAGGAGATGTCGTCGCCGTCGGCCACCGCGTCGGCGAGCCGCTTGAGCACGACCAGGCCGCCGCCCTCACCGCGTACGTAGCCGTTGGCGCGCGCGTCGAAGACCCAGGCCGTGCCGTCCGGGGAGAGGCCGCCGAACTCGCCGACCCGGGCGGTGCTGCCCGGTTCCAGGATCAGGTTCACGCCGCCGGCCAGGGCCAGCGAGACGGTCCCGGCGCGCAGACTCTCGCATGCCTGGTGTACGGCGACCAGCGCCGACGACTGCCCCGAGTCGACGACCACGCTGGGCCCGGTCAGGCCGAGGGTGTACGAGATCCGGTTGGCCACGATGCTGCGGTGCAGCCCGGTGAGGGTGAACGCGGTGGCGGGCACCCGGCCGGCCAGTTGGGCGTAGTCGTCCTGGATGGCGCCGACGTACACCGCTGCGGGCCGCCCGGCGAGCTGGTCGGGTGCCAGCCGGGCGTCCTCGAGCGCCTCCCATGCCAGCTCCAGCATCAGCCGCTGCTGCGGGTCCATCGCGGTGGCCTCGCGCGGGGAGATGCCGAAGAACGCGGCGTCGAACCCGGCGACGTCGTCGAGGAAGCCGCCGGGTGGCGCGTCCGGCCCGCAGCGGTCGGCGGGTGCCGTGCCGACCGCGCTCGTTCCGCTGGCGAGCAGGGCCCAGAACGCGGCCGGGTCCGCCGCGCCGGGCAGGCGGCAGGACATGCCGACGACAGCGATCGCGTCCTCGGAAAAGTCACGGGTCTGCGGCATGACAACTGACCTCATTCTGCGTCGATCGCGGGCCATCGGAGGGGGCGGGGCTGAGGGGCTAGACGGTGATCAGGGTGTCGACGTAGTCGACGATCGCCTCGAACGTCGGGTGCTCGTAGACCAGCGCGGCGGGCAGGTCCACGCCGGTGGCGGCGGCGGCCCGGTTGCGCAGGTCGACCGCCATCAGCGAGGTGAATCCGAGTTCGAGCAGCGGGACGTCGGCGGCGACGTCGTCGGCCCGGTCGAGCCGCATCACCTCGGCGGCCAGCCCGCGCAACGCCATCAGCAGCGTCGCCCGGCGTTCGGCGGGCGGGAGCCGCAGCAGCGTGACGGCCAGCGGCGGCTCCGTCTCGTCGCTGCCGTCGCCGAGCGACTCCGGCGGCGTCGGCGCCCGGCGGGTGGCCACCATCGGCGCGACCGCGTCCAACCAGTAGTGCTTGCGCTGGAACGCGTAGGTGGGCAGGTCGACGGTGGTCGGGGCGAGCCCCTCGGTGAGGACGTCCCAGTCGACGGCGCCGCCCCGGGAGTACCAGGTCGCGACCCCGGTCAGGAACGCCGTGGGCTCGTCCACGTCCCGACGCAGCAGCGGCAGCACGGCCGCACCGGTCGTGCCGGCGACGCCGAGGTTCTCGGTGACCACCGCGCTCAGCACGCTGTCCGGGCCGACTTCGAGATATTCGGTGACCTCGGCGGCAGTCAGCGAGCGGACGGCGTCGGCGAAGCGGACCGGCCGGCGGGCGTGCGCCACCCAGTACCCCGGGTCCTCCAGTTCGCCGGGGCCGACCGGTCGGCCGGTGACGGTGGACACCAGGTCGACGGTCGGCGGCCGGTAGGTCAGGCCCGCCGCCACCCGCCGGAACTCGTCGAGCATCGGCTCCATCCGGGGGGAGTGGAAGGCGTGGCTGACCCGCAGTCGGCTGGTCCGCCGGCCCCGGGCCGACCAGGCCGCCTCGATCTCGGCGACCGCCGGCTCGTCACCGGCGACCACGACGGAGGACGGCCCGTTCACGGCGGCGACGGCGACCTCGCCCGCCCGGTCCGCCAGCATCGGTGTCACCTCGGCCTCGGTGGCCTGCACCGCCACCATCGCGCCGCCGGCCGGCAGTTCCTGCATGAGCCGCCCGCGCGCGGTGACCAGGGTCGCCGCGTCGGCCAGGGTGAGCACTCCGGCGACGTGGACGGCGGCGAACTCGCCGACCGAGTGCCCGACGAGCCGGTGCGGCCGGATGCCGAACCGTTCGAGCAGCCGGTACAGCGCCACCTCCACGGCGAAGATGGCGGGTTGGGCGAACCGGGTCTGGTCGAGCAGCGCGGCGGCCTCGGTGCCGGCCGGGGCGAAGAGCACGTCGCGTAGCGCCACCGGCAGGTGCGCGTCGAGGGCCGCGCACGCCGCGTCGAGCGCCTCGGCGAAGGCCGGGAAGGCCGGGTACAGGTCGCGGCCCATGCCCGCGTGCTGCGACCCCTGACCCGAGAAGATCATGGCGAGGGTACGGGCCCCGGCCGGGGCGGGCCGGCCCCGGACCACCTGCGCCGAGCCGGAGCCACCGGCCAGCCGTTCCAGGCCGGTGAGCAGCTCGGTCGGATCGGTCCCGAGCACCACCGCGCGGTGGGCGAAGCGTGGGCGGCGGCTCAGCGTGTACGCCACGTCGGCCGGTCGCAGCGACCGCTGACGCAGGTGACCGGCCAGCCGTCGCGCCTGGTCCCGCAGCGCCTTCGGCGAGTTCCCCGACAGCGGCCAGGCGACCGGTCGCGCGGAGGCCGGCACCGGCGTGTCCTGCGGTTCCCCGGCGGGCGGTGCTGGCGGCTCCTCCAGGATCAGGTGGGCGTTCGTGCCGCTGATCCCGAAGGAGGAGATGCCGACGCGGCGCGCCCGCTCGGTGACCGGCCAGGGTACGGCGGCACGCAACAGGCGTACCGCGCCCGACGACCAGTCCACGTGGGGGGTCGGCGGGTCGGCGTGCAGGGACCGTGGCAGTACCCCGTTGCGCATCGCCTGGACCATCTTGATCAGGCCGCCGACCCCGGCTGCGGCCTGGCTGTGCCCGATGTTGGACTTGAGCGAGCCCAGCCAGAGGGGGTGTTGCGCGTCCCGCCCGGTGCCGTAGACGGCCTGCAGGGCGCGTACCTCGATCGGGTCGCCGAGGGTGGTGCCGGTGCCGTGCCCCTCCACCGCGTCGAGGTCGCCCGGGGTGAGCCGGGCGTCGGCGAGGGCGTTGAAGATCACCCGTTCCTGGGCGGGGCCGCTCGGGGCGGTGAGGCCGTTGCTGGCGCCGTCCTGGTTGACCGCGCTGCCCCGGATCAGGCCGAGCACCGGATGTCCGTTGCGCAGCGCGTCGGAGTACCGCTCCAGCATGACCACCCCGACGCCCTCGGCCCAGCCGGCGCCGTCGGCCCCGGCGGAGAAGGACCGGCACCGGCCGCCGGGTGACAGGCCACGCTGCCGGGAGAACTCGATGAACACCCCCGGTGTCGCCATCACCGTGACGCCACCGGCCAGGGCCACCGAGCACTCGCCCCAGCGCAGCGACTGGCAGGCCAGGTGGATCGCCACCAGCGACGACGAGCAGGCGGTGTCGACGGTGATCGCCGGGCCCTCGAAGCCCAGCGAGTAGGCGATCCGCCCGGAGGCGATGCTCGCGGCGCTACCGTTGCCGACGTACCCCTCGAAGCCCTCCGGCGCCGGCATCAGCCGCGACCCGTAGTCGTTGTACATCACCCCGACGAACACGCCGGTGTCGCTGCCGCGCAGCGACCGGGGGTCGACGCCGGCCCGCTCGATCGACTGCCAGGCGTGTTCGAGCAGCAGGCGCTGCTGGGGGTCGATGGACAGCGCCTCGCGGGGGGTGATGGCGAACAGTCCGGCGTCGAACTCGGCCGCGTCGTAGAGGAAACCACCCTCGCGGGCGTAGCTGGTGCCGACGGTGTCCGGGTCCGGGTCGTAGAGCCCGTCGAGGTCCCACCCCCGGTCGGTGGGGAACCCGGACACCGCGTCGACCTCACCGGCGACCAGCTCCCACAACTCGTCCGGGGTCTGCACCCCACCGGGGTACTGGCAGCTCATCCCGACGAGCGCGATCGGCTCGTGGCGGCTCTCCTCGAGGTCCCGGATGCGTTCCTGGGCGTCGCGCAGCTCGATGGTCATCCGCTTGAGGTAGTTGAGGAGCTTCGCCTCGTCACCTGACATGCGCTGGACACCCGCTCTCGTTGGCTCCTGCGGCCGGTGGCCGCTCACTGCGGCAC
The DNA here is from genome assembly GCF_048594385.1 of Micromonospora sp. Classification (NCBI taxonomy): domain Bacteria; kingdom Bacillati; phylum Actinomycetota; class Actinomycetes; order Micromonosporales; family Micromonosporaceae; genus Micromonospora; species Micromonospora sp. Next base: position 6,278 of record NZ_JBMDWU010000370.1, read on the forward strand.
CGTGCCGAACTCCTGGTCGATCAGGTCGAAGATCTCGGCCACCGACGCGGACTCGATGAGCGCGTTGGCGTCGGTGCCGGCCTGCCGGTCCGTCGGGGCGGCCTTCCAGTCGGCGAGCATGCTCTCCAGCCGCGAGGCGACCAGCCGGCGTAGGCCACGGTCGGAGGAGGCCGCCGCCATGGCGGCGGACAGCCGGTCGAGTTCGGCGAGGACCGGCCCCTCGGCGTCGGCCGGCGCGGCGGTCTCCCGGATGAAGTCGGCGAGCGAGGTGGGCCGGGGGTGGTCGAAGACCATCGTGGCCGGCAGTTGCAGACCGGTCGCTGCGCTGAGCCGGTTGCGCAGCTCCACCGCGGACAGGGACTCGAAGCCGAGTTCCTTGAACGACAGGTCGTCGTCCACGCGCGCCACCCGGTCACCACCGAGGACGGCGACGACGTTCCTGCGCACCAGATCCAGCACGATCTTCTGCTGCTCACCGACCGGCAGCCCGGCGAGCCGGGTGACCAGCGGCTGCGACGGCTGCTGGCCACCGCCGGGACGGCGGGCCGTGCGGGCCAGCCCGTACAGCCGGGGCGGCACGTTGTCGGTCTCGGTGCGGGCGCTCAGGCCGGCGATGTCGAAGCGGGCGGTGACCAGCACCGCCGGTCCGGCCGCCAGCGCGTCGTCGAAGAGGGCGAGCCCCTCGTCGAGTGACAGCGGAAGCAGGCCGCCCCGGCTGACCCGGTCCAGCGCCGCCCGGTCGAGTTTCGCCGCCGCGCCGGCCCCGGTGCCGTCGGTGTCTCCCCACAGGCCCCAGACCAGGGAGGTGCCGACCAGGCCGGCGGCGCGGCGGTGTTCGGCGAGCGCGTCGAGGGCGACGTTCGCCGCCGCGTAGTTGCCCTGGCCGAGGTTGCCGAGTTGACCCGCCACCGAGGAGAACAGCACGAACGCGGCCAGGTCGGCGTCCGCGGTCAACTCGTGCAGGTGCAGGGCGGCCTGCGCCTTCGGCTGCCAGACGGCGTCGAGGCGTTGCGGGGTGAGGCTGGGCAGCACCCCGTCGTCGATGACGCCGGCGGCGTGCACGACCGCGGTGAGCGGATGGGCGGCCGGCACGGTGGCGAGCGCCGCGGCCACGGCTTCCCGCTCCCCGACGTCACAGGCGACCAACCGGGCCGTCGCCCCCAGCGCGGTGAGGTCGGCGAGCAGTTCCTCGGCGCCCGGCGCGTCCGCGCCGCGCCGGCTCAGCAACAGCAGGTGCCGCACGCCGTACGTCGTGACCAGGTGCCGGGCGACGAGAGCGCCGAGCGCCCCGGTGGCCCCCGTGATCAGGACGGTGCCGTCCGGGTCGAGCCTCGGCGGTGCGGCGGGTTCCTCCGACCGGCGTACCACCATCCGGGGCACCAGACCGACGCCGTGCCGCAGCGCGATCTCCGGCTCGCCGGTGGCCAGCGCGCCGGGCAGGGCGGTGCCCGAGTCCGCGTCGACGTCGATGTGCACCACCGCGCCGGGGTTCTCCGCCCGTGCGGTGCGCAGCAGGCCGGCGACCGGTGCCACGGCCAGGTCGACGTCGGCGTCGCCGGGCAGCGGCAGCGCGCCGCTGGTGACCACGACGAGTTTCGACTGTGCCAGCTCACCGCAGGCGAGCCAGCCCTGCACCAGGTCGAGCACCCGTCGGGTGGGCAGCCCGGTGCCGGCCGGGTCGGGTCCGGCACCGGGTGCCGACCCGGTGCAGGAGACCAGCACGGTGGACGGGGCCGGCCGGCCGTCGGCGACCGCCGCCCGCAGCGACTCGATGTCCGGGTAGTCCACCGGGTCGACGCCCGGCAGCTCGCGCAGGTGGTGCCCGTCCGCGCCGACGAGGACCCGGTCCTGCGTGGGGTCCGCCACGGCGGGGATCTCGACCGGACTCCAGCGGATCTCGTGGAGCGGCAGCCGGTCGGTGCGCAGCGCGGCGAGCCGGGCCGGGTCGATCTCGCGGAGGGTCAGCGCGCGCACCGACCCGATCGGGACGCCGGTGTCGTCGGCCATGTCCATCCGGACGGTCTCGCCGCCGGAGGCGTCCCACCGCACCCGCAGCCGGGTGGGCGTCACGTCGGTGGCCGTCACCCCCTGCCAGGAGAACGGTATCCGCAGCGGCAACGGGCCGTCGGTGTCGTCGAGGGCGAGCGCGAGCAGGGGGTGCAGGGCCGCGTCGAGCAGCGCGGGGTGCAGCCGGTGGCCGGCGGGGTCGGTGCCCTCCGGCAGGGTGATCTCGGCATAGCAGTGCTCCGGGTCCCGCCACAGCCCGGTCAGGCCCCGGAAGGCGGTGCCGTAGCCGTAGCCGTGCTCGGCGAGCCGGTCGTACAGGCCGGTGAGGTCGACGGGTACGGCGTCGACCGGCGGCCAGTTGGCCGGGGTGGTGCCGGCGGGGTCGGCGACCGGGGTGAGCACACCGCTGGCGTGCAGGACCCAGTCCTGACCGGAGTCGGTGTCGGCCGACCGGCCGTGGATCGTCACCCGGCGTCGGCCGGTGTCGTCCGGGCCGGACGCGACGACCTGGAGGTCCACGACGCCCTGCGCGGGCAGCGCGAGCGGCGCGTGCAGGGTCAGGTCGTCGACCATGGCGAGTCCGGCGTGCGCGGCGCAGTGCAGGGCAAGGTCGACGAAGGCCGCGCCGGGCAGCAGGACGGTGCCGCCGACCAGGTGGTCGGCGAGCCACGGGTGGGTGGTGAGGGAGAAGCGGCCGGTGTAGAGGGTCCCGGCGTCGCCGGCCAGCTCGACCGCGGCACCGAGCATCGGGTGGCCGGCCTGGTCCAGCCCGGCGGCACTCAGGTCGCCGGTGTTGCGGGGTGCCTCCAACCAGTACCGCTCCCCCTGGCACGCATACGTCGGCACCTCCACCACCCGACCCGCCCCCCCCCCCCCCCGCCAA
>NZ_JBMDWU010000371.1:0-9684 GCF_048594385.1 Micromonospora sp.
GGTGGTGGGGCTGGCGGCGAGCGGACGCACCCCGTACGTCCTGGGCGCACTCGACGCGGCCCGGCAGCGGGGGGCCGCGACCGTGCTGCTGTGCGCCAATCCGGAGGTCCGGGCGGCGGCCGGGGTCGACGTGGTCATCGGGGTCGACACCGGCCCCGAGGTGGTGACCGGCTCGACCCGGATGAAGGCGGGCACCGCGCAGAAGCTGGTGCTGAACACCTTCTCCACGGCGGTGATGGTGCGGCTGGGTCGGGTCTACTCCAACCTCATGATCGACATGGTGGCCACCAACGCCAAGCTGCGGGGCCGGATGATCTCCATCCTGGTCGAGGCGACCGGCTGCTCCGAGGAGGTCTCCCGGCGGGCCCTGCACGAGGCCGACGGCGACCTGAAGACGGCCCTGGTCTCGCTGCTGTCCGGGGCCGAGATCGACGCGGCCCGCGCCGCGCTGGCCCGGACCGCGCACCAGGTCCGGGGTGCCATCGCCCTGCTCGCCTCCTGACCGCCCCGCCGGCCGACCCTGCCGGGGGTGCGCGGGGGTGCCACCCTGCGGGGGTGACACAGAACACCGTGTCGCCGGGACGTCGGCCACGCCACGGATTGTTGTTCCGGGCGTGGGGTAATCCAGGACCGTCTGGTGAACCGACCGGTCCACCGGCCCGTATCTGGCAGTGACTCCGGTCGCAGCCGGGCGGTGACGAGGGTCGCGGTTTACCGGGACGCCGCAACGACGCGGGGCCCGGCGTACGGCCGCCGACACCCGTGCCGACCAGCGGCGATCGCGCAGCCGGCAGCCGGCCCCACGGGGCCGCTGACAGCAAACGTGGACCGGGCTTTCAGCTGGTACTCAGGCATTCGTGACACTTTCGACTCACGACATGGAATCCCCGACCCGTCTCGACTGTTGTGCAGGTGTCAGCACCGGCGGGCAGCAGGGGCGTTGCACGGGGGAGGGCTGATGGACGTGGGGATGGCAAGGAACCGGGCAACCGGCGCGAGCGAGGGGACCGTGGACACCGTGGACAAGAACATCGGCATGCGAACCGACGAGGTCGCCGAGGAGCGTGACCTGGTCGGCGTCTACCTTCACGAGATCTCCCGGACGCCACTGCTGGACGCCGCCAAGGAGGTCGACCTCTCCAAGGCGATCGAGGCGGGCCTCTACGCCGAGCACCTGCTCGGCGAGGACCGCGTCCCCGCCGGGGCCGACCGGGACGACCTGGAGCGGCTGGTCGTCGAGGGGGAGCGGGCGAAGGATCTCTTCATCCGGGCCAACCTGCGGCTGGTCGTGTCGATCGCCCGCCGGTACGTGCGCTCCGGGATGCCCATGCTGGACCTGATCCAGGAGGGCAACACCGGTCTGGTGCGCGCGGTCGAGAAGTTCGACTACGAGCGGGGCTACAAGTTCTCCACCTACGCCACCTGGTGGATCCGGCAGGCGATCAGCCGGGCCATCGCGCAGCAAGAACGCACCGTCCGGCTGCCCGTGCACCTGGTCGAGGACGTCAACCGGATGCGCAACGTGGCCCGGCAGCTCACCCGTGAGCTGGGTGGCGACCCGGAGCCGGAGCAGATCGCGGCCGCCCTCGGCGTCACCGTCGAGCGGGTCAACGAGCTGGTCCGCTGGTCGCAGGACACGGTGTCGCTGGACACCCCGGTCGGCGACGACGGCGACACCAACCTCGGTGACCTGGTCGCCGACAGCGACGCCCCGTCCCCGGAGGACATCGTCCTCACCGGGTTGGAGCGGCAGCGCATCGAGGGCCTGCTCAACCACCTCGACGACCGGTCCGCCGGCATCATGCGGGCCCGGTACGGCCTGGAGGACGGGCGGGAGCACTCGCTGACCGAGGTCGCGTCCCGGTTCTCGCTGTCCCGGGAGCGGATCCGCCAGCTGGAGATCCAGGCGCTCGGCCGGCTGCGTGAGCTGGCCCGCGCGGAGGGGCTCCAGGCGGCCTGAGCTGGTAGTAATGACGGCGAACGGCCGGCGTCCGATAGGGGGACGCCGGCCGTTCGCCGTTGTCGTGCCGGTCAGCGGACCCGGCCGTAGCCGGCGATGCTCATCATGTTCATCTTCCGCTTGAGCACGTTGCGCCCGGCGCTCGGCGCGTCGATCACCTGACCGTCGCCCACGTAGAGCGCGACGTGCCCCAGCCCCGAATAGAAGACCAGGTCACCGGGGCGTAGCTCGCCACGGCTGACCCGGGAGGTGGCGTTCCACTGCATCGCCGCGTTGTGCGGCAGCCGCTTGCCGGCGGACCGCCAGGCGGCGAGCGTCAGCCCGGAGCAGTCGTACCCGCCGGGCCCTTCGGCCCCCCAGACGTACGGCTTGCCGATCGCCCCGTAGGCGTACCGGACGGCGGCCCCGGCGCCACCGGAGACGGCCGGCGTGTCGGAGGTGTCGGGTGGCGCGGCGCTCTTCGGCTTCTTCGCCGGCGCCTCGGTGGCCCGGCCGTACGCCGCCCGCCGCATCTCGTAGAGCTTCGCCAGATCCTGCTCGATCCGCTTCTTCGTCTTGGTGAGCGCCTTCGACTGGGCGGCCTGCCTGGCGAGCGTCGCGTCCAGCTTGGCCTTCTGGTCGAGCAGCGCCCGCTGGTCGGCGGTGTACCCGTCGATCTGCTGTTGCCGGTTCCGGGTGAGCTGGTCGAGGGTGCCGAGCCGGTCGACCAGCGAGCCACCGGCCGGGTCGAGGATCGCCTCGGCCGTCCGCAACCCACCGGTCTTGTACGCGGTGGCCGCGATCTCGCCCACCGCCGCCCGGCTCTGGGCGGCCTGGACCTCCAGCGGGCCGATCCGCGCGTGCAGTCCGGCCGCGGTGGCCTGGTTCGTCTTTATCTCCTCGTTGAGCTTGTTGTACGACTCGACGATCCGTTCCAGCTCGGCCGAGGACCGCTCGATCCGGGCGGTGAGGTCGGCGACCGAGGGCTCGGCCCGGACCGGGGCCGACGGGGCGATCAACGCGGCCGACAGGCCGGCGACCGCCAGGGTGCGCAGCAGCATCCGTAAGGACGACAAGAGCGGAAGACTCCTCTCCCACCGGTCACCGGAGGATGCTGAGCCCCCGGCGACACCGGCCCGGGCCCGTCCGGATGGACGGCCGTGTACCGAGCCGGCCCGATCAACCTAACCTGTGGCGGGAGTGACGCGCAGACAAAGCAGCGGCGAATGTTGGCCGAGCGCTCCGGCGGGTCGTTGTGGCAGGTGACACCGCTGATGCGGGGCGGACGGCCGGCAACCGGGTTCTGCGAGGTAGGCGAGGAAGGTCTGATTCGTCGTTCCAGACGGATACCGGTGTGGATCGCGCGGTAATAGTCGGATAAAACCGGAATGGTGGTCAGATGCCGGCGATGCGGGGAGGTCGCGCTCGCCGGATGTGTCGGAAATCGGAGAGCGGCCCGGGCGGGTCGGCAACAGAATGGAGCCCCGGCCGGGAATCCCGCCGTACGCAGGTGGCGTGGTGGTGGGCGACCGGCTCCGTCGGCCCCCGGGAGGACGCCGTGCAGGCAGACCGCGCCAGCACCCGACCGCCACACTGGTCCCGACCGACCACCCTGCTCTACGCCCGGCCCGGCATCGTGGTGACCACCGAACGGTTCACCGCCGGCCGAAGCAGCTACGCCGTCGCCGACCTCACCCACCTGCGTACCGGTCGCGGGCCGCACGACCGGCTCGCCGTCCGGGTCGTCACCTGCGCCGCCGTCGGGGCGGGCACCGTCGGCGTCCTGCTCGGCTTCACCGGCGGGCTGGAACGACTCACCGCCGGGGCCTACCTGGCGCTGGGCGTGGTGTGCCTGCTGCCGGTGCTGCTGGTGCTGCTCGGCGACCGCTGGCGGCCACCGGCGCACGAGTTGTACGGCCACTGCCAGGGCATCGAGATGCTGCTGTTCAGCAGCGACGACCGGGAGCAGTTCGAGCAGGTGGTCGACGCCCTGCACCAGGCCCGGGAGCAGCACCGCTACCCCGACGCGGACGACCCGTCACCCACGGCAACCTACTGGCGGCCGGCCCGCTGAGGCCGCCAGTCCGCGCCGCCCTCGGTGCGGCCGGGCCGCCGCCGGACACCCCTGCGTCAGCGCGGTCCGGTCGGCGGCGGCCGGTTCCTGGTCAGCGACCGACCGGCTCCGGCGTACGGGTCGGCGCGCCGGTGGCCAGTTCGCGGGTCACCTTGCGCTCCGCGACGAACGACACGAACGGCACCGTGCCGGCGAGCATCACCAGCAGCATCCGCTTGAGCGGCCAGTCCACCCGCCGGCCCAGGTCGAAGGTGGCGGCCAGGTAGAGCAGGTAGAGCCAACCGTGCGCGGTGCCGACGACGGCCACCACGATCGGCTCGTCGAACACGTACTTCAGTGGCATGCCGATCAGCACCAGCACGGCCAGCGCCACGCCCACGATCCAGGCGATCACGCGGTACCGGGTAAGGGCTCCGCCCACCGTCGTCCGTCCTTCCGACCGGCCTCAGCCGGGATAGTCGCCGGGCCTCGCGCCCGGATTGTCGTTCAACCAGGTCAGGTAGCGGTTGTACGCGGTCAGGTCGGCGTCGTCCGCGCCGTCGACCGGGGTCGCCGGCACCCGGGCGACCCGCACCGGACGCCGTACCACCGGGGTGCCCGGCCCGGGGGTGGCCGGCTCGGCCGGTGCCGCCCCGGCCGGCGGGGGTGCGGCGGTGGGGGCGCGCAGCGCGTGCCGGACCTCCCGCCACCAGACGAAGACCACGAAACCGGCGAAGATCGGCCACTCCACCGCGTACGCCCAGCTCAGCGTGTTACCGGAAGCGGCCCGGCTGATCTGCCACCACCCCAGCGCCAGGAAGCCCGTGACCAGGACGACCAGGGCCACGTGGCGGACGATCCACGCCGGGGTCCAGAGCCGCTTCATGCCGTCGAGGGTACCGGGAGGACCCGGCGTCTCCGACGCGACGTCGTAGTCGCCGCGCCGCCGGGCGGTTCGCCGCCGCCGCGCCGCTGGTTTGGTGCCAGCCCGGCTGGGCAACCGTCTAGACAGCCAGACCGGTCGAACCCGAGGGGGACGACATGACCGACTCAGCACACCGCTCCGACGACTCCAGCACCGAACAGCGAATGCCGGAATGGGACGGTGACCACGTCCACCGGGCCGCCACCGTGGTCAGCGAGAGCGACGGCGAGCTGCTCGGGGTGGACCCGGCAGACCTCGCCGACGGCGACCTGATCCGCGAGTTGCAGAGCCTGCACCGCACCCGCCTCGACACGCTGCGGCACGCCGCCGACTCGGCGCTCGCCAACCACCTGCGCCGCACCGCCGAGCTGGAGACCGAGTACCTGGCCCGGCACCCCGGCCGCGAGGTGGACCCGCACCGGCTGCGGGACGCCTGATGGGCACCCGCGCCGAGCGCGGCATGTCCGCGCCGCCGGAGGTGGTGTTCAGCACCGCCACCGACCCCGAACGGGTCGGCGCCTGGCTGCCCGGGGCGCTGCGGGCCGACGGCCCGGCCCCGAGCAGCCGCTCCGACGACGAACTGCACGCCCGCTGGGACGGCCCGGACGGGACGGCCGAGCTGCGGGTCGCCCCGGCCGACGCCGGTGGGGCCCGGGTCCGGCTGGACCTGCCCGCGGGCGCGGACGCCGGACTGGCCGACGAATCGCTTGCCAACCTCGAACGTGAGGTCGCCGAGAACCTGACCGCGGGTTGACCCCACCCGCCCCACCCCGACGCGCCGTACCCGACGGTGCGGCCCACGAACGAGGAGACCCGGTGACCGACGGTGGTCTGAAGCAGAAGGTGGCGCGGCTGCGCCAGGCGTACGCGCCGCACGAGCACCGACCGCTGGGCGGCTACCTGGCGGCGATGGGCACGTACGCCGGGGTGACCGCCTCCATCGCGGCGCTGGTGAAGGCGACCGGCCGGCCGGTGCCCGAACGGCCCTCCCCGGGTGACGTGGTGCTGCTCGCCGTCGCCACCCACAAGCTGAGCCGGCTGCTGTCCAAGGACGCGGTGACCAGCCCGCTGCGGGCCCCGTTCACCCGCTACGACCGCCCGATCGGCAGCGGCGAGGTGATGGAGCAGGTCCGCGACCAGGGCAGCTCCACCCGGCACGCGATCGGTGAGCTGCTGAGCTGCCCGTTCTGCCTGGCCGTCTGGGTGGCCACCGGGCTCACCGGCGGCCTGGTGCTGGCCCCCCGGCTGACCCGGCTGGTGGCGACCGCGCTGACCGCCGTCGCCGCGTCCGACTTCCTCCAGATGGGGTACGCGGTGGCGCAGCAGGCCGCCGAGGGCGGGCGGCACGACGAGCGGTGACCACACGGAAGGGGCCGGCGGATCGTGTCCGCCGGCCCCTTTTCCGTCATCCGTCGCCGCCCGCTCAGGTGGGGGTGGTGCCGTGGTCCTCGCCGGCCCAGCCGCGCGACGCCTCCGGCTCCCGCTCGTCGGCGTCCGCGCCGGTGATCACGTCGCGGTCGACCGCCGTCCTGTCGTGCTCGTTGGCGAAGTCCGGTTCGGGCAGGGTGTCCAGCCCTTCGGGGGGTTGGCCGAGGGCGGGCACCCGCTCGTGGTGTTCGGTCTGGTCGGACATCTCGATCTCCTCTCGCCGGCGTCGCCGGTCAGCCCGCCGACCCGCCCAGCAGGTCGGCCACCTCGTCCACCGCGTACTCCCCCTCGGGGAGGGCGGCGACCCGGGTGAGCAGCTCCGCCGGCAGGTCCGCGCTGACCGCCGAGCGGTAGATGTCGGCCTGGCTGAGCCGTTCCTGGCCGTGGTAGATCTCGTCCAGCAGCTCGTCGAGCTGCCGGAGGTCCGGCTGGGCGGTCCCGGGCAGGTCGTCGGGCGCGGCTGCGTCGTCGGTCACCCCGCCCTGCTACCCGGGGCCGAAACGGTCAAACCCGTCAGGCCGGGGTGGGCAGGGTGGCCCGGCGGGCCCGCACCGCGACGGCGAGCCGCTCCAGCACCTCGGCCGTGGTGTCCCAGCTGATGCAGGCGTCGGTGACCGACCGGCCGTAGGTCAGCTCCCGGGTCGGGTCGAGATCCTGGCGGCCCTCCAGCAGGAAGCTCTCCAGCATGATGCCGACGATGCCGCGCTGCCCGGCGGCGAGCTGGGCGGCCACGTCGTCGGCCACCTTCGGCTGGTTGCGGTGGTCCTTGCCGCTGTTGGCGTGGCTGGCGTCGACCACCAGCCGCTCCGGCAGCCCGGCCGCCCGCAGCAGGTCCAACGCCCCGGCCACCGATTCGGCGTCGTAGTTGGGCCGGCCCCCGCCGCCGCGCAGCACCAGGTGCCCGTCGGCGTTGCCCCGGGTGTGCATGATCGCCGGGGTGCCCGAGACGTCGATGCCGGGGAAGACGTGCGGCACCTCGGCGGCCCGGATCGCGTCCACGGCGGTGCCGATGCTGCCGTCGGGGCGGTTCTTCATGCCGATCGGCATGGACAGGCCGGAGGCGAGCTGCCGGTGCACCTGGCTCTCCACCGTCCGGGCGCCGATCGCGCCCCAGGCCACCGTGTCGGCGATGTACTGCGGGGTGATCGGGTCGAGGAACTCGCAGCCCACCGGGAGCCCCAGCCGGACCACGTCGCGCAGCAGCGCCCGCGCGGTGCGCAGGCCGGTGTTCACGTCGCCGGAACCGTCAAGCGCCGGATCGTTGATCAGGCCCTTCCAGCCGACCGTGGAGCGCGGCTTCTCGAAGTAGACCCGCATCACCACCAGCAGGTCGTCGGCGTGCCGGTCGGCGGCCGCACGCAGCAGGTGCGCGTACTCCAGTGCCGCCGCCGGGTCGTGCACCGAGCACGGGCCGACCACCACCAGCAGACGGTCGTCGGCGCGGTCGAGCACCCGGCCGACGTCGCGCCGGCCGGCCAGCACGGCCGAGGCCAGCGGCGGGTCCAGGGGCAGCTCGTGCAGGAGCAGGGCGGGGGTGGTCAGCGGCACGACACGGTCGATCCGTTGGTCGATGACCGCGCCGTTGTGCGGGGTGGGCCCGTTGTCCGGGGTCGTCACGGTGGGAATCCTTCCGCCGACCGTGCCCGGGGCCGGTGCCCGGGTCGAGCCGGCTGCTCGTAAACAGAAGGGCAGGAAGCTCGAAGCTCCTGCCCGGCCGGCTCGAAACGCGGTGACGTCAGCTCATGGTGAGGTCACCGGCTCCGCAGCCGGCTGCCTAAACCATGGATACGTACGCGTCACGCCGGTAAGCGTACCCGACCAGAGGCAAGGACTCATCCGCCCGTCGGCCAACCCTCGCCTGACGTTCACCTCCGTCACTGCCACCGTCGGTAACTTCGGCGGCACCGCTCGCATCCCCCGGAGGTATCCGATGGACCGTCGTACCGTCCTGCGCGCCACCGTCGCCGGTGGGGCCGCCGCCTTCGCCGGCAGCCTCTGGTCCGGCGTCGCGTCGGCCGCACCGGCCCAACCCGGCACCGGTCCCTACGGGCCGCTCGGCAGCGCCGACGGCAACGGCATCCAGCTTCCCGCCGGCTTCACCAGCCGGGTGGTCGCCCGCTCCCGGCAGACGGTGCCGGGCACCTCGTACACCTGGCATCCCGCGCCCGACGGCGGGGCCTGCTTCGCCGCCGGCACCGGCTGGATCTACGTCTCCAACTCGGAGGTCACCCCCAGCGGCGGCGCGTCGGCGCTGCGGTTCGCCGCCGACGGCACGGTCACCTCGGCGTACCGCATCCTGTCCGGGACCAACCAGAACTGCGCCGGTGGCGCGATGCCGTGGGGCACCTGGCTGTCCTGCGAGGAGACCAGCCGGGGCTTCGTCTACGAGACCTACCCGCAGGGCGGCACCGCCGCGGTGCAGCGCCCGGCGCTGGGCCGGTTCAAGCACGAGGCGGCGGCGGCCGACCCGGTCCGCCAGGTGGTCTACCTGACCGAGGACGAGACCGACGGCTGCTTCTACCGGTTCCGCCCCACCGTCTGGGGCGACCTCTCCGCCGGCACCCTGGAGGTGCTGGTCGCCGGCACCGCCACCAGCGGCGCGGTGAGCTGGGCCCGGGTGCCCGACCCGGACGGCTCACCGACGGCGACCCGCAACCAGGTCGCCGGGGCGAAGCGGTTCACCGGCGGTGAGGGCTGCTGGTACGCCGACGGCACCTGCTGGTTCACCACCAAGGGCGACAACCGGGTCTGGGCGTACGACGCGGTGGGCCAGCGCATCGACCTGGCGTACGACGACTCGCTGGTGACCGGCGGCACCGCCCCGCTGACCGGGGTGGACAACATCACCGGCACCCGCTCCGGTGACCTCTACGTCGCCGAGGACGGCGGCAACATGGAGATCAACCTGATCACCCCGACCGGGGTGGTGACGCCGTTCCTGCGGATCACCGGGCAGTCGTCGTCGGAGATCACCGGCCCGGCGTTCTCCCCGGACGGCAGCCGGCTCTACTTCTCCTCCCAGCGCGGCACGGCCGGGATCTCCGCCGGGGGCATCACCTACGAGGTGCGCGGCCCGTTCCGCTGACCCGGTGGGTCGGCGTGACGGGCGGGGCGGCTGGGTAACAGGATGCCCATGACCCACGAGCAGAGCGATCAGGACCGGGTGGAGTCCCGGGCCCACCTGCTGCCCGAGGAGGAAGCGGTCGGCAGCGACGACCCGCAGGCCCAGGCCGAGGCGATCCTCGCCGAGTCGGACCTCCGCGAGGCCGACCAGGGGGCCGCCCCCGACACGGTGCTGGAGCACCGCACCTCCGAGCAGACAGTCCCCCCGATCGAACC
>NZ_JBMDWU010000372.1:0-68928 GCF_048594385.1 Micromonospora sp.
CGGACCGGGGTACGCGGCGTAGTCGGCGTCGGTGGTCAGCCCCACCTCGGCGAGTCGGGCGCGTAGCTGCTCCCGGTTGGCCGGGCGGCCGGCGTCGAGCACCCCGCCGATGCTCCAGGCCGCGTCGTCCCGGTCGGCGTACCAGGGGGTGGGGGCGACCAGCCGGGACACCCCCAGCGGATTGTCCAGGCGCAGCAGCAGCGTGCCGCCGGGGCGCAGGGCGGCGGCCAGCCGGGCCAGCACCCCCGTCCAGCCCAGCCGGGCCCCCTCGACCGACTCGACGGCGTCCAGCCCGGCCCCGGCCACTACCACGTCGAACGTGTCGGTCGGGTCGAGCCCGGTCGGGCCGCCGACGATCACCCGGGCGGCCCGGTCGGCCAGGGCCACCGCGTCCGGGTGGCTGCGCAGCAGGCAGGTCACCTCGGCGTGGGCGAGGCGGTCGAGCAGCGCCGGGTCGTGCGGCCCGGCCAGCAGCACCCGCGCCCCGGCCGGTACGACCCGGGCGGCCAGTGCGCCCAGCGGCCCACCGTCGGCCAGCCGCTGCTCCGGCAGGTCGGACCAGGCCAGCATCTCCCCGCCGGGCAGGACGACGGGGGCGGTGGTTCCAGTGGTCAACTCGTTCCTCCTGCGGGATGCGCCCAGCCGAGCAGTTCACGCAGCTCGGCCGGCGTACAGCGGTGGTCGGTGCCCAGTTCGGCGCGGGCGATCCCGACGGCGGTCGGCAGGTCCACCGACTCGCCGTGCAGCTGCGGCCACTGCCGGCGGATGCGGGCGGTGCCGCCGAAGGTGGGGTCCTCCTTGGCCAGGATCATCGGGTCGCCGTAGACGGCCGGTTCGCATCCGGCGGCGATGCCGTAGAAGATGGCGCTGGTCAGCCGGTTGGACGCCACCCGGGCGTGCCGGCGCAGCTCGGTGAGCTGCTTGTCGAGGAACAGCGGGTCGGTGTCGCGCCACCAGTGGCCCCGGTAGCCGTGGCAGATCACCCGGAAGCCGGCGTTCTCGTAGAGCCGGCGGACCCGGCGCATGCCGTACTCGTGCCAGTAGAGGCAGACGGTGACCGGGCCGGGTTCGGTGTCCCTGATCCGGGCGATCAGCTCCCTGTGGTCGCCCTTGACGTGCTGGCCCTCCCAGCCGTGGAACGGGTACCAGATGGTGCCCTCCCGGGCGGCCGGCGGCGGGTCGTCGCGGCGCAGGTCGAGCAGGTACGCGAAGGGCGCGCCGACGACCACCACGTTGCGCCGCCCCACAGACCAGGCCCGCCGGCGGGTCTGCTCCGACCAGAGCAGGCTCGGGGTGCGCTCGGCGTACGGGTGGCCGGGGGCGAGGCCGTCGCCGATGTTCCAGCCGTGCTGGACGTACCCGTTGATCCGGGGCGGGTGGCCGTCGCCCAGCCCGCAGTAGCGGGCCAGCACGTGGGCGTGGCCGTAGAAGTGGTTCGCGTGGTGCATCGGTTCCCCCGGGTCAGGCGGCGGTGGGCGCGGTGACGCCGCGCAGCGCCGCGCCGAGCGCGTCGATCACCCGGTCCTGGTCGGTGTCGGTGAGTCCCGGGTACAGCGGCAGCGAGAGCTGCTGGGCGTAGAACGACTCGGCCACCGGGCAGGACCCGCGCCGGTAACCCAGGTCGGCGAAGGCCGGGTGCCAGTGCACCGGCAGGTAGTTGACCTGGACGCCGATACCGGCGGCGCGCATCCGGTCGTACACCTCGCGGCGGCGGCCGTCGAGGATCCGGACCGGGTAGAGGTGCCAGGCGGGGGCGGCCCAGGACCGGCGGGTCGGGGTGAGCACCCCGGGCAGGTCGGCAAGCGCCTCGTCGTAGCGGGCCACCAGCCGGGCGCGGGCGGCGAGGAAGTCACCGAGCCGGCGCAGTTGGCTGCGGCCCAGCGCGCAGAGCACGTCCGGCAGCCGGTAGTTCAGCCCGAAGGAGTGCACCTCCTGGTGCCAGCCGCCCTCGTCCGGCTCGCGCAGCTCGGCGCGCTCCCGGACCAGCCCGATGTTGCGGAACCGGCGGGCCCGCGTCAGCAGTTCCGCGTCGGCGGTGGCGACCGCGCCGCCCTCGGCGGTGGTGAGGTTCTTGGTGGGGAAGAACGAGAAGGTGGTCAGGTCGGCGAGCGACCCGACCGGTCGGCCCCGGTAGGTGGCCCCGATGGAGTGCGCCGCGTCGGCCAGCAGCAGCGCGTCGGAGCCGGCCAGGGCGGTGCGCAGGGCGTCGTAGTCGGCCGGGTGGCCGGCGTAGTCGACGGCGGCGACGACCCTCGTCCGGGCGGTGGTCGCGGGGGCGGCCGCCGCCGGGGCCCGGGGGGACGTCCCCGCCGCGACGTCGGCGAAGACGATCCGCGCGCCGAGGGCGACCGCGCGGCTGGCGGGCGCCCCGAACGTCATCGGCGGCACCACCACCTCGTCGCCGGGTCCCACCCCGGCCGCCGCGTAGGCGACGTGCAGGGCGGCGGTGCCGTTGGCGACCGCCGCGCAGCCGGCCCCGCCGGTCCAGCCCGCGAGGTCGGCCTCGAACGCGTCGACCTGCGGGCCGGTGGTGAGCCAGTCGCTGCGCAGGGTGGCGACCACGGCGGCGACGTCGTCGTCGGTCACCGACTGCCGGCCGTACGGGAGCATCGCCGTCACGCCGCGATACCGAGCATGTCGCGCAGCTGCGGGACGCTCAACCACTCGTCGTTGCCGTCGGACTGGTAGGCGAAGCCGTCCGGCACCGGCTCGCAGTCGACGGGCGGCCGGTAACCCCAGGTGGCGATCGTCGGCTGGACGATGAACCGGTCCTTCGCGCGCAGCGTCCGGCGGCTGTCGTCCGGGGCGATCATCTCCTCGTGCAGCTTCTCGCCGGGCCGGATGCCGATCTCGTGGGTGGTGGCGTCCGGGGCGACCGCCTCGACCAGGTCGAGGATGCGCATGCTGGGGATGCGCGGCACGAACAGCTCACCGCCCTGCATCTGGTCGAAGCTGTCCAGAACGAACTGCACGGCCTGGTCCAGGGTGATCCAGAACCTGGTCATCCGCTTGTCGGTGATCGGCAGGCTCTTGCCCTCGGCGGCGAGCCGGCGGAACAGCGGCACCACCGAGCCCCGGCTGCCCACCACGTTGCCGTAGCGGACCACGGCGAACCGGGTGGGGTGCTGGGCGGCGTAGTGGTTGGCCGAGACGAAGAGCTTGTCGCCGACGAGCTTGGTCGCGCCGTACAGGTTGATCGGGCTGGACGCCTTGTCGGTGGAGAGCGCGATGACCTTCCGGACGCCGGCTTCGATGGCCGCGTCGACCACGTGCTGCGAGCCGGTGATGTTGGTGGCGATGAACTCCGACGGGTTGTACTCGGCGGTGTCGACCTGCTTGAGGGCGGCGGCGTGCACCACGTGGTCCACCCCGTGCATGGCCCGGGTGAGCCGGTGCCGGTCCCGGATGTCCCCGATGAACCAGCGCAGCCGGGGGTCGTCGCCGAGTTGCTGGCGCAGCTCGTACTGCTTGAGTTCGTCGCGGGAGAACACCACCACCCGGGCCGGGTCGGCCACGTCGAGGACGTGCCGGAGGAACGTCTTCCCGAAGGACCCCGTCCCGCCGGTGACCAGAATGGAGGACCCATTCAACTCACTCAATTTGGTGCTCCCCAGCTCGTGGTTGCGCCGCAGGCTCCGGGCCAGGCGACCGGACGGACGCTAACCAGGTCGGGTTAACGCACCGACGCCCCCGGGTTAACCGCCCACGCTGGTCGTGTGAATGCCGGCCCCCCGGCGGGCGAACACTTGCCGACCCGGCCGCTGCCGGCTGACCAGCGGGTACGCCGCTGACTACAGTGGCCCGGCGCGGCCGGTGGGCATCCCGCCGCAGGCGCATCCGACACCCACGGCCGGGCACCGCCCTCATCGGCCCGGCCTGCGGGCCGGGGCCGTCGCGCGCCCCGGGCGGGCCGACGGGGGTACCCCGACGAGGCAGGAGACGACGCATGGTGGCCGTCACCGAGGTGGGACCCCGGGTCGCCGACCCGGCCGGGCAGCCGGCTCGCCGACGCCGGCGACTGGTGCCGGCGCTGCTGGTGGTGGGCTGGCTGCTGGGCGTCGGCTGGCGGATGTGGCTGTCCCGGCACGTGCCGCTGCCCATCGCCCACACCGACGAGGACAGCTACCTGCACACCGCCCGCGCGCTGGCCGGCGGGCCGGGCGGCTTCAGCAGCGAGAACGGGCCGTTGCGCCGGGTCGGCTACCCGCTGCTGATCTCCCCGGCGTTCCTCGGGGAGCGGGACTTCGCCGACAGCTACCGACTGGTGCAGTTGATCAATGCGGCGGTGAACGCGACGGTGCTGCCGCTTTCGTACCTGCTGCTGCGTCGGCTGGTGCCGGTGCGCCGCGCGGTCGCCCTGGCCGCCGCGACCGTCGCGGCGACCCTGCCGGCGACGGTGTTCTACGCCGGGGTGGCGATGATCGACGCGGTGCTCGCGCCGCTGGTGCTGGCCTGGCTGCTGGCCGTGCACCACTGGGTGCGCCGGCCCGGCCCGCTGGTCGCCGCCGGGGCCGGCACCCTGGTCGGGACGTTCCACCTGCTGCACTCCCGGGGCCTGGTGATCGTGGGCGTGCACGCCGGCCTGGTGCTGCTGCTGTTCCTGCGGCGACGGATCGGCCCGGCGCAGGTGCTCGCCGTCGTCCTGCCGGTGCTGGCGTTGGCGCTGCTCAACGAGGCCGTCATCCGGTTGCTCGGTGACCGGGTCTATCTGCTGGGCGATCCGCCCGGCGGCGGCACCGTCCGGGCGGTCGCCTCCGGGCCGGGGCTGCTGCGGGTCGGCGCGGCGGTCGCCACCCAGCTCTGGTACCTGGTGGTCATCACCTTCGGGTTGGCCGGTGTCGCCTGGGCCGGGGCCGTCCGACTGCTGCTCCGCCGTCCCGCCCCCACCACGGGCCCGGGGCCCGCCGCCGCGTCCCCGCCGCCCGCCGCCGGCCCGGCGGACGGGGTCGGGGCGACCCGGTGGACGGTCGGGGTGGCGCTGGTGACCAGCGTGGGGGTGGCGGCCGGCGCGTCGGTGATCCTGGCCGGCATCACCGGCAAACCGCTGGACGCCATCTACGGCCGGTACGTGCAGATGCTCGCCCCGTTCTGGCTGCTGCTCGGGGTGGGGATGCTGGTGGCCGCGACGCCCCGGCAGCGGTGGCGGCGGGTGGCGGTCGCGGTGGGCCTGCTGCTGGCCGGCGCGACCCTGATCGCCGCCCGGCTGGCCTGGGTCGCCAGCCGGGGACACGAGCTGCGCTACGGCGGGTTCGGCGCACCGGACCTGATGGCGCTCACCGGCGGCTGGCGGGAGTTCCGGCCGTTCACCGGGGCGGCCGTCGGGATCGCCGGCTGCCTGCTGCTGGTCGCCGCCCTGCGGCTGCCCCGGTGGCGGCTGCCGGTGCTCGCCGCGCTGGTGGCGGTGAACCTCGGCACCATGCAGGTGATCACCGAGCGGCTGGTCCGGCCGGTGGTCGCGGCGACCGCGCCGACCCCCCGGGTGGCCGACCTGGGGGTACGCCCCGGCGACCGGGTCTGGGCGTCGCTCGGCGTGCAGTGGGTGCTCCGGTTCAACCTCAGCCACCAGGTCACCTGGGCCGACGTGCGGTGGTTCGGGGCCGACCCGCCGGCCGACGCCGACGTGGTGTTCGTCAGGTGGGCCCCCGGCGAGCCGGACGACTGGGACGGCACCCGGTACGGCTTCGTCCGCCTCGGCGGCAACCCGGAGCAGCGCTGGGCCGCCTGGCGGCGTGCCTGATTCCATGCCGCGCCGCGGCGTGACCGCCCCCGTCGGGCGCAATTCGGTTAACGCGGGGTGGCGGGCCGGTTAATGGTCGCCGGACAATCGGGGAAATCAGCGACGGCGACGGTTCTCCCGGGCCAGGGAAATAGGGATGACGGTGATTTCCCGGCCGTCGTGCGTCTCGCGTCGACCGGTGCCCTCGACGAACCGGAACCGTCGGTTCATCTGCCGTACGACCGTGTTGTCGGCCAGCACCTCGCCGTCGAGCCGGTCCAGCGCGAGCACGTCGAAGGCGTGGTCCACCGCCGCCCGCATCACGCCCAGCCAGGCGGGCAGCGTCGCCCCCCGCTCGGCCAACCCGTCGGCATCCAGGTAGAAACCCCAGGAAGCGGTGCGTTGCGGCCCGTCCGGGCGCAGGTCGAAGAAGGTCACCACACCGGCCGGCCGATCGTCGTGCAGGTAGATCAGCACCCGCCTGGTCGGGTCGGTGAGCACCCGCGACCACCACGCCGCGTGCTCGGCGGCGGTGATCTCGTGACTGGTCTTGCTGACCTGCCGGTTGGTTTCCTGATTACGCCAGGACAACATCAGGTTAACGTCGTCCGTAGTGGCCTCGCGCAGCACCGGTACCCCTTTGTATTCATCTGGTGGACCCCTGCGGACCCTACCCGGGTAAAGGGGTCGGATAATTGTCGGGCTGTACACTCCGGCGCATGAACGAATTGAGTCGCGCGCAGATTCGCGACCTCATGGCGCAGGTGGTGCGCAACCAGGGCCGGGTGCTGCCCGACGACGACTCCACCGACCTGCGGGAGATCGGCTTCCGGTCGCTGGACTTCTCGGAGCTGGCCCTGCGGGTCGAGGACGCCACCGGCGAGGAGCTGAACTTCGACGCCCCCGGCCTGCGCCGGATCGCCACCGTCGGCGACGTCCTCGACTTCCTCGCCGAACTCCAGCGGCAGTGACCGTCGCGACCTCGCCGGCCGGGCTGGACAACCGGGTCGTCGTCGCCGGGGTGGCCCGGAGCTGGCGGGACCTGCCCGCCCCGGTGCTGCCGTCGCCCGGGGTGGTCCTCGCCGCCGGGGCCGCCGACGCGCTCGCCGTCGCCCGGCGGCACGCCGTCGACGGCACCGAACTGCTGCTCGCCGCCCCCACCCGGGTCGACGCGACGATGCGCGACGAGCTGCGCGCCGCCGGGTTCGCCGTCACCGTGCTCACCGCCGGGGTGCCGCGGACCGTGCCGCCGGCCGCCCCCCGGGCGCCCGAGGCGGGTCGGCTCTGGCTGCTCACCTCCGGGTCGACCGGGCGACCCAAGCGGGTCGGGCACAGCCTCGACTCGTTGACCACCGTACGGTCGGCGCAGCCGGCACGGACCTGGCTGTGCCCGTACGCCCCCGGCAGCTACGCCTGGTGGCAGGTGGTCACCCTGTCGCTGACCCAGCCCGGTCAGCACCTGGTGGTGGTCGACCCCGAGGAGTTGGACGACTGGCCGGCGATCGCCGCCGCGCACGGCGTCGACGCCGTCTCCGGCACCCCCACCTTCTGGCGGCGCACCCTGCACCGCGACCCGCAGGCGCTGGCCCGGGTGCCGCTGCGCCAGCTCACCCTCGGCGGCGAACCGGTCGACCAGGCCGTCCTGGACCGGCTGCGGGAGCTCTTCCCGGCCGCCCGGATCTCCTGGATCTACGCCTCCTCCGAGGTCGGCGCGTCGATCGTGGTGCACGACGGGCGGGCCGGGTTCCCGGTCGGCTGGCTCGACCGGGTCACCCCGGGCCGTCCCACCCTCTCCCTGCGCGACGACGAACTGGTGATCACCTCCCCGCACCACGGGGTCGGCCTCGCCGGGCCGGTCCGCACCGGTGACCGGGCCCAGGTGGTCGACGACCGGGTGGTGATCACCGGCCGGCTGGACTCCGACGAGATCAACGTCGGCGGCAGCAAGGTCTCCGCCGGGCTGGTCCGCGCCGTGCTCACCGCCCACCCCGGGGTCGCCTGGGCGCGGGTCACCGGCCGGCGCGCGCCGGTGCTCGGCCGGATGGTGGTCGCCGAGGTCGTCCCCACCACCGCGTCGGGCGACGCCGGGCAGCCGGACGAGGGCGCGCTGGTGCGCTGGTGCGCCGACCGGCTCCCCGAGTACGCGGTGCCCCGCCGCATCCGCCTGCTGACCGAGATCCCCGTCAAGGAGACCCTGAAGAGCGATGTCTGACTCCCCGCCCGTTCCCGCCAGCACCGTGGTCCTCGTCTCCGGGGGGTCCCGGGGGCTGGGCCTGGCCATCGTCACCGACCTGCTCGACGCCGGGCTCACCGTGGCCGCGTTCGCCCGTACCGTCACCCCCGAGCTGGAGAAGCTGGCCGACGCGCACCCCGACCGGGTGCACGTCGGCGCGGTGGACGTCACCGACCTCGCGGCGGCCCAGCGGTTCCTCCGCGAGGTCGAGGCACGGTTCGGTCCGGTCGACGGCCTGGTCAACAACGCCGCCGTCGGGCAGGACTCGATGCACACGCACACCGCCACCGCCGACATCGCCCGGATCGTCGAGACCAACCTGACCGCGCCGTTGCAGCTCACCCGCCTGGTGGTCCGGCGGATGCTCGGCCAGGGGCGGCGCGGACGCATCGTCAACGTCACCTCGATCTGCGCCCAGCGCGGCTTCCCCGGTCTGGTCGCGTACTCGGCCACCAAGGGCGGCATGGACGCGGCGACCCGCTCGCTGGCCCGCGAGCTGGGCGGGCGGATGCTGGTCAACGCCGTCGCGCCGGGCTTCTTCGCCTCGGAGATGTCCGCCGTGCTGGGCAGCACCCAGCTCGACCAGATCGTCCGTCGCACCCCCACCGGTCACCTGACCGAACCGGCCGAGGTGGTCCCGGTGGTGCGGATGTTGCTGTGCGCGCACACCAACATCAACGGCCAGGTGATCGTGGTCGACGGTGCCGCCTCGATCTGACCTCGCGGCCGGGTCGGGGGGCCTGCGGGTGGCCGGGCCGCCGCTGGCCGACCCGGCACGGCCGGCCGTGGACCCCGGGCTGCGGCCGGTGCCCGCGCTGCTCGGTGCCGCCGAACGGCACCTGCGCGTCGGCACCCCCGACGAGCTGCGGTACGCGGTGACCCGCAGCCACCTCGACGACGGGCGTTGCGTCGGCTGGTACGGGCCGGCCGCCCTCGGCTGGCGGGTGGCGATCGACGCCGAACGGGCCACCGCCGAGGTCCCGCCCGCGTTGGCCGCGCGCTTCGGCCCGGCCGACTTCTGGGCCCGCTGGACCCGGGCGGAGAGCCTGTGCAAGCTGGCCGAGGTGCCGGTGGCCGCCTGGTGGCGGCGGCACGGGCTGGCCGTACCCCCGCACACCCGCGCGGTCTGGCGCACCCTGCGCCTGGCCGACCTGGTGGTCACTGTCGCCTTCGCCCCCTGAACGCGCCCCGCCCCGCCCCGCGCGGTGGTGCGGGGCGGGGCGGCGCGGTGTCAGACGAGGTCCCAGCTCAGCGGGGTGCCCCGGGCAACGTCGGTGGTGAAGGTGCGGCCGAGGACCCGGTCGATCTCCACCGGGGGCAGGCCGCCGGCCGGGCGGATCGAGCGGACGTTCGCGGCGGTCACCTCGTCGCCGGCCCGGACGTCGGCCACCACGAACAGGGAACGGCGGAACCGCAGCCCCTCCCGCTCGGCCGGGGTCGGCCCGACGGCGGTGCCGCCGAGCGCCGCGTGCGCCCGCGCCGACTCCACCACGAGGGCGGCCAGCTCGTCGGGGTGCAGTGAGAAGTCGGAGTCCACCCCGCCGTCGCCCCGGTCGAGGGTGACGTGCTTCTCGATGAAGCAGGCGCCCAGCGCCACCGAGGCGACCGGCACCCCGATGCCGGGGGTGTGGTCGGACAGGCCGACCGGCACCCCGAACGCGTCGGCCAGCACCGGAATCCGGCGCAGGTTGCTGTCGGCCGGCGGGGCCGGGTAGGCGGCGGTGCAGGCCAACAGCACGATGCCGCCGGCCCCGCCGTCGCGGGCGGTGCGCACCGCGGCGTCGATCTCGGCGAGCGTGGCCATGCCGGTGGAGATGACCAGCGGCTTGCCGGTGCCCGCGACCAGCCGGATCAGCGGCAGGTCGACCAGCTCCGACGAGGCGATCTTGTACGCCGGGACGTCCAGCCCCTCCAGCAGCTCCACCGCCGACGGGTCGAACGGGGACGAGAACACGGTCAGCCCCCGCTCCCGGGCCCGTTCGAAGATCGGCCCGTGCCACTCGTACGGGGTGTGGGCCCGCTCGTAGAGCCGGTAGAGGTTCTGCCCGCCCCACAGTTCGTGCCCGCCGGAGATCCGGAACGCCGGGGTGTCCACGTCGATGGTGATCGTGTCCGGCCGGTACGTCTGCAACTTCAGCGCGTGCGCCCCGCTGGCCGCCACCGCGTCCACGATCGCCAGCGCCCGGCCCAGGTCACCGTTGTGGTTGCCGGACATCTCCGCCACCACGAACGGCTGCTCCCCGGCCCCCACCAGGTGCGGCCCGATCTTCACTGTCGTCATCCCCAGACCCCTGTTCCCTGTGCTCGTTGCTCGTACCCCGGCCGCCGCCCCCCGACGGCGGGCCGGCCGGTCACCGGCTGCCGCGGCCCGCCAGCGCGTCGCGGTCGGCGGTGCGGTCGTGGGCCGGTCCGACGGTCGGCGGCACCGGTTGCGGCGCGGCGGCCGGACGGCGCAGCCACCCCGCCAGCCGGTGCGCCTGACGCAGCACCGCGTACGGGAGGTAGGCGTCCCGGCCGACCAGCCGGTGCTTGAGCCCGGCCACCCCGCCCGGCCGGGGGTAACCGCCCGGCGGCAGGTGCCGGCGGTAGTGCGCGGCGACCCGGCGGAAGAACTCCCGGCGCAGGTGCGGGTGCAGCCGGCCGTCGTTGCCGACCACCACCAGCATGTGGTTGACCATCAGGGCGAACAGCTCACCGCGCAGCCGCTCGTCGGGGTACCGGCGGGCGACCCAGTCGAACAGCCTGTCGTACTGGTCGAAGGCGTCGAAGTGCCGACCGCTGCGGGTGGAGGTGATCGCGCCCTGCCGACCCTGCCGGTAGAGGTAGCAGACCCGGTCCAGCACGGAGATCCGCTCCGCGCCGATGAGCAGCGGGTTGCTGAACGGGATGTCCTCGTACCAGCCGGGGTGGAAGCGCAGCTCCAGCGCGTGCAGATAGGCCCGGCGGACCACCTTGTTCCACGCGGTGTGCTGCACCCGCAGCAGCCCGGGACGGTCGGCCAGCCGGACCACCCCGGGGATGCCGCGCAGCAGGTGACTGCTCGCGTCCACCTCACGGTGGCCGTCGTCGCGTACCCGCAGGTGGTCGAGCATCAGCACGTCGGGGCGGTGCGCCCGGAGCCGGTCCAGCACCGCCGCCACCGTGCCCGGGGGCAGCCAGTCGTCGCTGTCGACGAACCAGACGTACGCGCCGGTCGCCACGTCCAGGCCGGCGTTGCGGGCCGGACCCAACCCGACGTTGCGGGTCAGGTGCACCACGCGTACGCCCGGATGCTCGGCCGCGTAGGCGCGCAGCAGCTCCCCGCACCGGTCCGGCGAGGCGTCGTCGACGGCGACGATCTCGACCGCGCCCGCCGCGTCGGCCGGCACGTCCGTGCGCACCGAGTCGAGGCACTGGTGCAGGTACGCCTCCACCCCGTGGACGGGGACGACGACGCTGAGCAGCGGGGTGGGCGCGGGCTGGTTGACCACCCCGCCACCCTGGTGCACGGGTATGGACGGCCACGGAACGTGACGTATCCGGTGGAGATGGAGCTGCTGAACAGCGGCCGAGCGGCAGGTTAACGACCCATGATCCGCCGTACCGGTGCCGGGACCGCGCGTCGCACCCGGGCCCGTAGCCGCTGCTCACGCAGTTCCCGCACGTCGTCGCCGAGCGCCGCGTTGCGGTCGCGCAGCCACTGGATGCGGGCCAGCAGCTCCCCGGGCGAACTGGCCGAGGCGGGCCGGACCGCCGGCGGGAACACCGTCTCGCGGACCTGCGCGTCGAAGCGGGCCGCGCTGTCGCCGTCGTCGAACGCGTTGCCCAGGTCGTGCCGGGCGAGGAAGGCGCGCATCACCTCGTAGCGGGCCCGGTGCCCGGTGTTCAGGCCGGTGTAGTCGGCCTCGGCATAGAGCTGCGCGGCGTCCACGTCGGCCGGCACGTCCGGCATCAGCCGGTACGGGATGTCGAAGTAGCGGGCCAGCTCCAGGGTGCGCGAGTCGTGCGCGAACAGGTAGCCGGGGGTGCCGGCGACCAGCGCGGTGATGGTGCCGTGGATGCGGGTGCCGAAGGCGAAGTCGAAACCGGCGAGGTAGTCCATCCAGGTCCACGGGTCGAGGAACATCCGCACCTTGTCCTGCGTGAACAGCGGGTGCGAGGTGTGGATCGGGATGGCGCTGGTCTTGCCCCGGTCCTGCGGCGCGTCGCCGTAGAGCAGGGTGCCCAACGTCTTGAGGTCCTGCGGGAGGTAGCGCAGGTTGGGGTAGCGGGCCTGGTGCGAGGCGATGATCTTCGCCATCGACTTGACGTACGGGGAGACGGTCAGCGCCACCCGGGCGTCGGTGCTCAGGGCCGGCCCGGACTTCTCCACCCGGAGCTGGTCGCCGTGCAGGAACATCGACGGGCAGCCGATCACGTCGACGGCGGAGAAGCCCAGCGTGTTCAGGTACTGCGCGGTGATCTCCCCGCGTACGCCGATGCTCGGCCCCCGCTCCAGCGCCGCCCGGACGAACCGGCTGACCACGTCGTCGATCGGACGCAGGTACTCCCGGTCGCCGTGGATGTCGGTCTGCACGCCGACCCCGAACACCACCACCGGGATGCGCAGCCGCTCGACCAGCTTCGTCATCAGCTCGATGCGGTGGGCGTAGCTGCGCCGGAAGGCGTTGGCCAGCGGGATGACGTACACGTCGTACTGCTCGTTGATCCGGTCGGCGTCGCGCAGGTCGACCTTGAACTCGGTCGACGTGATCCGCGCGGTGGAGGTGCGCAGCAGCTTGTGGGCGGCGTGACTGAAGACCAGGTTGCCGTTGTTCTCCCCGATCCAGTTCCCCTCGTACGCCTCCTCCGGGCCGCGTACGTCGAACGGGTCCTTCTTCGCCCGCATCAGGATCCGCTGGTGCACCACTTCGCTCCGTTCCTCGTTGCCGGGAGCCTCCGACGGGCTGCCGACCTGACCCACGGGTGCGCCGACACCGACAGGTCCCGCGATGTTAGGGCAGTGGAGGGATTTCGTACACCTTCCGCACATCCGCACCACCCCGGTCCGTCGCCGGGGAGGGGGCCTGCCGGTAGGGTGCCCCGGGTGACCAGCGTGCCCACCACCGCGTCCCCGGCGCTGAACCGGCTCCCGTCGCTGACCGGGCTGCGGTGGATCGCCGCCATGCTGGTCTTCGGCTACCACGTCGGCACCATGCGGATCGTCACCCAGCCCGACGCCAAGGCGGTGGTCGACTGGCTGTTCACCCTGGGCCTGTCCGGGGTGCAGTTCTTCTTCATCCTCAGTGGCTTCGTGCTGGTCTGGTCGGCCCGCGACGGCGACCGGCGGCGGGACTTCTGGCGTCGCCGGCTCGCCAAGATCTATCCCAACCACGTGCTGACCTGGGCGGCGGCGCTGCTGGTGATGTGGTGGTTCGCCGACCCGGTGGTGCCCCGCGCCGCCCTGGAGAACCTCTTCCTCGTCCAGGCGTGGGACCCCACCCCCGGCTACTTCTACAGCATCAACAACGTGAGCTGGTCGCTGTCCTGCGAGCTGTTCTTCTACCTCTGCCTGCCGCTGGTGCTGCCGGCGATCCGGCGGGCCCACTCCGGCGTGCTGTGGGCCGTGGTGGTGGCGGTGCCGCTGGTGATCCTGGCGCTCTGGCCCGGCCAGCAACTGCTGCCCGAGGGCAGCAACTGGTGGTTCACCCAGGTCTTCCCGCTGGTCCGCTCCACCGAGTTCTGGCTGGGCGTCGCCGCCGCCGAACTGCTGCGCCGTGGTCACTGGCGGGGCCCCGGGCTGCCCCTGGCCAGCCTGCTGTTCGTGGCCGTCTGGGTGGTGGCGCACTGGATCCCGGCCGAGATGTGGGCGGCGCTGCTGTCGGTGGGGTACATCCTGGTCATCCCGGCGGCGGCCCGCGCGGACGTGCAGGGCCGCTGGTCACCGTGGCGGCACCGCACCCTGATCTGGCTCGGTGAGGTGTCGTTCGCCTTCTACCTGGTGCACGTGCTGGTGATGATGACCGTGCTGCGGCTCACCGGGCACTGGGGCGTCGGGCTGCCCGGCTGGTCGGGGCCGCTGGCCGTGCTCGGCTTCCTGGTGGCGAACCTGGCGCTGGCCGCCGCGCTGCACCGCTTCGTCGAGACGCCGATGATGCGCCGCCTCGCCCCCCGCCGCCGCAAGCCGGCCACCACCTCCGCTCCCGGCACCGCCGCCGTTGACGGCGTTGCCGCCTCCGACACCCCGGCTGCTCCCGGCGCTGCCCGCGCTTGCGACGACGGCGTCGTGCCGGCGCCGAGAGGGGCCGATGACGGGCCGCGCGACGGCCGTCCCATCGAGTACGCCGGGCCGCGCGACCCGCGCTGACCCGCCGGCCCGGCCCGGTTCCCCTCCGGTCCCGCCGCCGGCGAGGGCGGGCCGCGGTCGGGACACCGCCCTGTTCCGGCACCGCGATGGCGGGGTCGGACCACGTCCTTCCGGTGCCCCCTGCTCCGGCCGGGCGTCGGCGCGGACGTGTTCCGTCGGCCGCGACGCGTCGCCCCATCATGGACACCAACCGGCTCTGCGGGCCCAGGCCCCGGGTGACCTGCTCCTCCGCCTGCTCGGCGCGGCGACACGCCCGGCGGTGCTGCGGGTCGGTGACCCCTTCGGTAGCGTGGCCACGTGTTCCCGGTCGCGCTCACCAGTCCCCTGTGGTGGGTCGCGCGCGGGATGTCCCGGCTGCTCGCCGGCCTCGCCGTCGCACTCGCGTTCGCCGCCGCCGGCCCCGCACCGGCCGGCCCCGCACTGTTCGACCTGGTCCCGGGCACCCTGTCGGCCGACGCGTCGCACTCCTTCCCCGCCGCCGTGGCCCTCGACACCCCGTTCGGTCGGGGCGACGGCCTCCGCTCCGCCGACCGGGCAACCGAGCGGGTCGACGTGCTGGCGTCCGAGCGGGTCGACGCCGGCGTGCACGCCGCGCCGGCCGGTCCGGCACGGGAGCTGCCGGCCGCCACCCTGGTGACACCGGGCGGTCGGGTGCCCGCCGCCGCCGGGCCCCGGGCACCCCCGGCGGGCTGAACCCGCCCCAGCGGGGGCCACCCGCCCGCCACCACCACGACCTCGTCCCCGTACCGCCCCGGGCGGGCGTTGCCCGCAACGGTCCCGCCCCGGTACGGCCCCGATCCGCCACATCCGCCCGCGAGGTGTCGACCCGTGAACACCGTGCTCTCCCAGTTCCTGATCGGGGTGCCGACCGCCACCGCGATCTGGTCCCTGCTGCTCGTCCTCGCGCTGACCGGCCTCGCCGTCCTGGTCGCCCGCCCCGAGCGGGACCAGGCGACCGAGGTGACCCCCGTCGCGCCGCCGCCGGACGCCCCGCCCCCGGTCGCCGACCTGCGCCGCTACGCCGACGAGGTGGCCGTCGCCGCCGCCGGGGCCGCCCAGACCGCCCGCCGTCACCGGGCCGCCTGGCTGGCCGCCCAGGACACCCTGGAACGGGCCTGGCAGGCGTACGACGAGGCCGAGACGACCGCCCGCCGGTTCGTCGGCGCGGGGGCGCTGCCCAGCCCGCGTACCCCCCGGACACCCGCCGAGTACGCGGGCCGGGAGCGGTGGCTGCACCAGGAGGCGGTGGCGGCGCACTGGCGGGGCGAGTTGTCGGTGGAGCGGCTGCGGGACGTCTTCGCGCACCGCGACGGCTGGGACCCGCGCCGGCACCCCGTCGAGCACGAGGTGATGCTGGCCCGGGCGGTCCGGGAGGACCGGCGTGCGGCGTACCGGGCGGCGGCCTGGCGGGAAAGCGTCGCGTGGCGGGACGCCGAGCTGGCCGCCGAGGCCGCCCGCTCCCTGGCCGCCGAGGCGTACGCGGCGACGCAGCGGGTGCGGCCGGGCCGGGTCCCGCTGCCCCGTACCGCGACGTCGGCGGCGACCCGCCCGACGCGTGCCACCCGCTGGCACCCGGCCCGGGTCGGCTGACCACCCCGGGACCGCCGCTCCCGGGCCGGACCAGGCCCGGCCCGGGATGATCGACACAATGACGCGCAGATGGCGGTGTCCGCGCCGCGTTGACCCCGCGACTTCGGCCCCGTTGCGAATGCCGTGCCCCCGCCCCGGCGGTCCCGTTGCGGGCGGTGGTCCTGCCCGGGGCCGCGCGGGCCGGGAGACCGGGGGTCCCGGGGGCCGAATCGTTATCCAGGGCGGTGTGGGTGCGGTCACGGTCCGGCGGAACCGGACAGCCCGTCACACCCGGTCACATCGACTCCGCTGATCATCGGAGGTTGCGGGTCGGCTGTCCGGTCACTGCCCTGCCGAGCCCTGACGGCCATTCGTCCCGGCCCGCACCCCCGCTGCCCGAGTGCCCCGCAAAGAAGCCGACCCGACGATGTTTGCGCAGCTCACAGGGCTTGGCGGGAGCGAAGGGTGACCAGTAGTGTCGCTGCGGTCCGGTGCGGTTTCCGATCGCAGGAGGCGACGCCGTGCCGACCCGCTCAATCGTGCATGTCACGAACCGGGGACCCACACGCACCACCTGGGGTGAATCTCCGGGCCACGGCCCGGGGTAGGGCGATCTTCCCGCCCGAATCCGTCAGCTAACCCGGTCGGCGGCAGCGGAAGGAGTTTCATCCTCGTGCAGCATGACCCCACCCCCTCGGTGGTTCCTCCACCTCGGCACCGGGGTGCCGCCGGACCGTCGCGCCTGACGCGCTGACCCGGCCGTCCACCCCGCCGCCCGACCCCGGTCGGGCGACCCGCCGACCCGTCCGGCTCCCGTCGGGCGGTCCCTGCCGAACGAGCGGCGCAACACCCGATCCGCGCGTGGCGTACCCGCCACGTGCCGGTCCGGCGTGCCCGGCCGCCTCGCCCCGTGGAGGAACACCCCGTGAAGCACCACATGAAGCGTCAGCTCCGCCGACTGGGCGCCCAGCGCCCGTACCGGATGGTCGTCGGCTCGGCGGCGGTCCTCGTCCTGGCCGCCGGTGGCACCGCCCTGGCCGCCGGGGTCGACGACGCCCCGACCGACCAGCAACGCGCCACCGCCGTGGCCGAGACCACCCCCCGCCTCGACGACGTCGCCAGCCGCGCCCAGGCCCGGGTCGCCGTCCCCGCCCCGGCCAGCCCGTCGGCCACCCCCTCGACCAGCCCGTCGGCGAGCCCCACCCCGGCGCCGCGCGTCACCCGGGCGAAGGCCCGCGCCACCGCCGACCCGGACCTGACCCGCAAGGCGACCCCGAAGCCCCCCTCGTCGAAGGTCCTGCGCTACGACTACCAGGCCCAGATCACCTACTACTACTGCGGCCCGGCCGCGGTACGCAACGCGCTCAGCGCGGCCGGCATCGAACGCGGCCAGGACGACCTCGCCGCCCAGCTGGGCACCACCGAGATGGGCACCAACTCGGCCGAGGACACCACCCGGGTGCTCAACGCCGTGGTCAAGGGCGACCCGTACCGGACCCGGATGTTCGCCGGCACCCCGAGCGACGCGCAGATCGAGCGGCTGCGGGCCGACGTGGTCGCGGCGGTCACCGACAAGCGGGCCGTGGTCGCGAACGTGGCCGGGGACGCCACCGACCTCGACGGCGGCTGGCACTCCTTCCCCGGCGGCCACTACGTCGCCGCCGTGGGCTACCGGGACAACGGCCGTACCGTGCGGATCGCCGACTCGGCCGACCCGTCGCTGCCGGCCTACTGGGTCAGCGTGACCACCCTGGCGAACTGGATCGCCACCCGGGGCTACTCCGCCTGACCGAGCCACCCCCCACCCGCCCCGGCCGCCCGCGGCCGGGGCGGTGCTCGTCATGGGGCCGATGTAGCGGTGTCAGCGGATCCGGATACCGCAACATCGGCCCGATGGCGGGCGGCCCCCGGTCAGATCCGGGGGGAGAGGGGAGCGGCGGGGGCACGGGGGGCCGGCGGGGCCCAGCCCGGCTCCAACTCCCGGCGGGCGGCGTCGAGGAAACCGTCGGCGTACGCGTCGGCGGGGAAGTCGCCCAGGTAGCGGCGCCGGGTGTCCCAGCGGGCCGCCGCCAACGGGTCGGTGTCCAGCAGGCCGGTCAGCACCTCGTCGAGGTTGGCCATGTCCCGGCGCAGCACGTAACCGGAGCGGGCCAGCGGGAACCGGTCCAGGAACTCGTCGCCGTCGACGCCCAGGTCGGTCACCGCGTACGGCTTGCCCGAGTAGAGATAGTCGGAGATGACCCCGGAGACGTCGGAGACCAGCGCGTCGGAGCGGTTGACGCAGTCGGTCAGGCTCAGCTCACGGCTGGCCGCCGCTCCCCACAGGTGCTGCCGGCCGGTACGGGTCCGGTCGGCGGCGAGCAGCTCGGTGAGCCGGGCCAGATGCCGGGCCGAGGCCGGGTTCTGCCCGGTGTACGGGTGGGCCCGCAGGATCACCGTGGCGCCCCGGTCGAGCAGCCGGCGCAGCAGCGGCTCGGCCACCGGCAGCGAGCAGTAGTTGGCGTCGGCGTGGTGACCGGTCCAGGTGGGGGTGTAGAGCACCGTCGGGGCGGCCGACGGGCGGGCCTCCCGGCGTACCTCGATGGCTTCGACCTGCGGACGACCGACCACGACGAACTTCTCGGCGGGGATCTCGACGCCGGCCCGCGCGTACCGCTCGATCGCCGCCGGACCGGCCACGAAGATCTTGTCGAAGATGGCCGAGACCGGGTTGGCGCTGGGGGCCTTGTCGCTGTCGCCGTGGTGCAGCTGCACGTGGGTGAGCTGGGTGAACCGGATGCAGTGGCTGTTCTTCGCCCCGTGGTTGACGTAGAACGCCACCCGCAGGCTGGGCACCAGCGCCTCGTCCATGGCCTTGAGGGTGGGGCAGTAGACCACCGGGGCGCTCGTCGCGGCGGCGATCGTGGGCAGGAACTCCGGCTCCCGCAGCAGCACCAGGAACGGCCGGCCGAGCCGCTCCAGGTAGGGCAGCCACATGGTGACCTGGTATTCCGAGCCGGGCGGGGCGGAGAAGTAGAGCAGGAACTCCGGCTGGTGCGCGCGCAGCGCCCGGGTCACCGGGCCGCCCCCGCCCGACGGCCGGAACCGCCGCCGGGCCAGGTCCAGGCCGACCGCACCGCAGCCGGCCGCGACCACCAGCACGACGGCCAGCGCGACCACGGCGGGCAGGGCGAACGCGGCGGCCACCGCCACCACCGCGAGCAGCCCCAGCAGGATGCCGTCGAGGCGGGCGGCGACCAGCGGGGTCCACGCCCGCACCGGCAGGTTCGCCGCGCGGATCTCCAGGTTGCCGGCGTCGCGCAGCGGCCCCACCAGCAGCACCAGGCCCAGCAGCACCAGCGCGGTCAGCACCAGCACCGGGTCGAACCCGTCGTCGAGCCGGCGGGCGTGGCCGACCAGGATGCCGGCGGCCAGCAGCACCGTCTCGGCGACGATGTCGGCGTCGGGGCGCACCCGACGTTCGTAGCCGGCGGCGGCCAGCGCGGCCACCGCCAGGGCCAGGCCCCAACCGGTGGCCCCGGTGAACGCCACCACCAGGAAGGCGACCACGGCCAAGCCGGTGGTCAGGCACCGTGCGATCAGTTTCCTGACCAGGTCACCACGCATGTCGTACCGTCTCCGGGGTCGGGTCAGCCGGCGTCAACGCCGCTGGGCAGCCGGTCCTGCTCGGCCGGGGTCGGCTGGGCCGGCACCGGGGCAGCCTCGCCGGGGGCCCGCCGGACGTCGATCACCTGGCCGGTGAGGTCGGAGATCAGCACGTCGAGCGAGGACTGGGCGACCGTCTCGGCGGCCAGCAGGGTGTGCTCCGGCTCCTCACCGAACGCCTTGGTACGCATCGGGGTGGCGGTGCGCTCCGGGTTGATGCAGTTGACCCGGACGCCGTACTCGGCCCACTCGTCGGACAGCGCCTGGGTCAGGTTGACCAGCGCCGCCTTGGTCGAGGAGTAGAGCGCGTACTGGGCCCGGCCCCGGGTGTACGAGCTGGACGTGTAGAGCAGCAGCTGACCCTTGGTCTGCTGCAGGTACGGCAGGGACTGCCGGGCGGCGATCACCGGCCCGACGAAGTTGACCTGGAGCACCCGGTCCATGGTCTCCTCGTCCATCTCGGCCAGCGCGCCCTTCTCCAGGATGCCGGCGGTGACCACCACGTGGTCGATCCGGCCGGTGGCCTCGAACGCGGTCTTCAGCGCGGCCTCGACGTCGCCGGTCTGCTCGACGTGGGTGCCGGTGCTGGAGCGGCTGAACGGGAAGACCTGCGCGCCGTACCCCCGGGCCAGCTCGGCCAGGTCGTGCCCGATGCCGTAGCTGCCGCCGAAGATGACGATCGTCCGGCCGGCCAGCTCCTCGGTGTAGCTGCGGTGCGACAGCCGGGGGGCCTGGGCGGCGGCGAGCTGGAACAGCTTGTCGGCGAGGTGCACGTCGACCGGGTGGGTGACCTTGATGTTCTCGTCCGACCCGTCGATCACCTTGATCGGGGTGCCGGGCAGGTAGCGCAGCACCACGCCGCAGTCGTCGGTGGCGGCGAAGTCCGGGTCGCCCTCGGCCCGCCGGTACGCCTCGCGGATGGTGCCCGAGCGGAACGCCTGCGGGGTCTGCCCCCGGCGCAGCCGGGACCGGACCGGGATGTCGGTGATGCACTCGTCCTCGTCGACCTGGATGATCGTGTCGGCCGAGGGGATCGCCACGTCGACGGCGGTGTAGCTCCACAGCGCGTTCACGCACTCGCGGACGATCCGGGCGCTGACCAGCGGGCGGACCGCGTCGTGGAAGAGGATGTTGACGTCACCGTCACCGACCGCGTCCAGGGCGATCCGGGTGGTGGCGTTGCGGGTGTCGCCGCCCTCGATGACCTTGCTGACCTTGCGGAAGCCGGCCTTGTCGACGATCTGCTGCGCCTCGGCGACGTGCCCGGTGGCCATCAGCACGATGATCTCGTCGATCTCCGGGGCGGCCTCGAAGACGGCCAGGGTGTGCTCGATGATCGGCTTGCCGGCGATCTTCAGCAACTGCTTCGGGATGCCCAGGCCCAGCCGGGTCCCGGTGCCTCCGGCCAGCACCACCGCCACCGTCCGCGAGGGCCGCCACGGTGCCGGGGTCTCCGGTGTGGCGTCCGGGCCAGTGGTGTGGTCCTGCGTCATTGCCGATCCTCACTCTCGGGGGATGTCTGCACGCGTCCCGGGGGTCACCCTGAACGGAAGATTGCGCCAGCGTGGCGACGGGATGAACCTTAACGCGCGGACCGCGCCGCCCCAACGGGACGACGCGGTCCGCCGGACGTCGGATCGATGTGGCACGCGCGCCCGGAATACTACTTGCCGTTGGCGAATGCCTCGTACGCCCGGATCACCTCGTCGGTGGGCCCGTCCATCCGGATCAGCCCCGACTCCAACCAGATCGTCCGTTCGCAGGTGTCCCGCACCGAGGAGAGCTGGTGGCTGACCAGGAAGACCGTGCCGGCCCCCTCGCGCAGTTCCCGCACCCGCTGCTCGCTGCGCTTGCGGAAGCCCTTGTCGCCGGTGGCGAGCGCCTCGTCGATCAGCAGCACGTCGTGCTTCTTGGCCGCGGCGATGGAGAACCGCAGCCGGGCCGCCATGCCCGAGGAGTACGTCCGCATCGGCAGGCTGGCGAAGTCGCCGCGCTGGTTGATCCCGGAGAACTCGATGATCTCCGGCGTCATCCGGGCCACGTCGTCGGGCTGCATGCCCATCGCCAGGCAGCCCAGCGTGACGTTGCGCTCACCCGACAGGTCGTTGAGCAGGGCGGCGTTCACCCCCAGCAGGGACGGCTGGCCCTGGGTGTAGACCGCGCCCCGGTTGACCGGGAGCAGCCCGGCGATGGTGCGCAGCAGGGTCGACTTGCCGGAGCCGTTGCTGCCGATCAGGCCGATCGCCTCACCCCGGTACGCGGTGAAGGAGACCCCCTTGACCGCGTGCACCTCCTGGATGTTGGGCGCGGAGGAGCGCTTGACCAGCCGGCGCAGCGCGGCCACCGGTGTGCTCCCGCCCCCGGCGCCCTTGTGCACCCGGTAGATCACGTGCGCGTCGTCGACCACCACGGTGGGGATGCGGTCGACGATCCGGGGCAGGGTCACGGTGACGTCGTTGGACGTCTCGTACCGGTCATCCACGGCCGTACTCCTGTTCGCCGCGCCAGAAGTAGACGTACCCGGCGATGCCGCCCAGCACCGCCCAGCCGACCGCCACCAGCCAGAGTTGGGTCACCGACTCGTTGAGCAGCGGCGCCTGCTCCAGCAGGGCGTACCGGGCCAGCTCGATGTAGACCAGGATCGGGTTGAACTGGATGAGCGTCGAGGCCCACTCCGGCAGCCGGTCGAACAGCTTGACGCTGTAGAGCACGCCGGAGCCGTACATCCAGGTGCGCAGGATGAACGGCATGACCTGCTTGAGGTCGCTGGCCTTGGAGCCCATCCGGGCGACCACCATCACGATCCCGGCGTTGAACAGCGCCTGCAGCAGCAGCGCCGGGGGCAGCATCAGCCAGGCCAGGGTGATCGGCTCGCCGGTCACCAGGACGATGCCGACCAGCACGATCATCGAGGCCAGCAGCTGCTGGAACTGGGTGAGCGTGGCGGCCAGCGGCAGGCAGGCCCGGGGGAAGTGCAGCGCCCGGATCAGCCCCAGGTTGCCGCTGATCGACTGGGTGCCGGCCAGCACCGCGCTCTGGGTGAAGTTGAAGATGAACAACCCGGTGGTCAGGTACGCGATGAAGTTCGGGATGGTGTTCTGCCCGAGCACCACGCCGAAGATCAGGTAGTAGACGGCGGCGTTGGTCAGCGGGGTGAGCACCTGCCAGATCTGGCCCAGCTTGGCGTTGCTGTACGAAGCGACCAGTTTGGCGTTGGCGTACGCGGCGGTGAAGTGCCGGTAGGCCCACAGTCTGCGGCTGTACTCGGTCAGGGAGGGGCGCTCGCCGGCGACCCGTAGTCCGTGCCGAGCGGCCAGCTGCGCCTGGGTCAGGCCCGTTTCGGGGTCGACCAGCGCGGTGGTGGCCATGGGAAGGGCGCTCCGATCTTTCGTACCAACGGGATGCGCGCGACGATGGGGATCCCTGGGTCGGCGCGGTGCCGGGGCAGCCTCGTCGCTGCGTGGACGGTAGTCCAAAACACGTCGGGACGCAACCGTACCGTCGTTGCGCTACATTGGCCCCCGTGACAGGTGCGAAGAGTCCCCGATGACCAGCGACAAGAGGCGTCCGCCGGCCGGTGCCGCAGTGCTGCGGGGCGACATCACCAGAGCCATCCGCCGTGCCCTGATGCAGGAACTCGCCGCGGTCGGATACGGGCGGCTCTCCATCGAGGCGGTGGCCCGCCGGGCCGGGGTGAGCAAGACCGCGATCTACCGGCGGTGGAACTCGAAACTCGACCTGGTGATCGAGACCGTGGTGGCCGCCGCCGGCAACAAACTGCCGGCGCTGGACACCGGCAGCCTACGCGGCGACCTGACGCTGCTGTTCCAGGTGATCGCCCACGCGCTCAGCCACCCGCTGGCCTCGCAGATCATCCCCGACCTGCTCGCCGAGGCGGCCCGCAACCCGACCATCGACGCCACCCTCCAGCAGCTCCTGCGGGCCAAGCAGCAGGAGATCGGCGGCCGGTTGATCGGGCTGGCGGTGCAGCGCGGCGAACTGCCCGCCGACACCGACGCCGACGCGGCCGTCGACCTGATCGTCGGCCCGTTGTACTGGCGGCTGGCCATCGCGCGGACCCCGCTCACCCCGAGCTACCTGGATCTGCTGGTGGAGTCGGTGGCGACCGGGCTGACCGCGAACGGCACGGTGCCCCGCCAGCGGGAGCCTTCGGTAGGGTGAGAGACCGTGTTCAGCGGCCGTGCGCCGTCGAAACTGACCTGAGGGAGCGCCGGTCGGGCTCTCCCCGCCCATCCGGGAACCTCCCGTGCCGACACCAGGGTGGCCGCCCGGTCCGAGCACGGAACGACGAGAAGGACGGCTCGTGACGGAAGTCGAAGTCGCTGTCGGGGCACCTGCGCCAGCCGATCGAGGACGGGGGCCCACGTCCGGAACGGGTTTCCTGCGGCGGGTGAACGTCTCGGTGTCGGCCGCCCCCGTCGTCCTCACCGATGCCGCCGTGGTCGGCTTCGCCCTGTGGACGCTGCTCTACCACCTCAACCTCGTGCTGGGTCTCCGCCCCTCCGTCGTGTTCGTCGCCTGGGTGCTCACCCTGCCGGTTGCGGCCTACGTGGGCTGGCGGGTCGGTCGCCGCCGCCGCGACCGGCGGCTCGCGGGTGAGGTGGGGACGGCCGGACCGGCCCCGGCGTCACCTGCGGAAACCGGCCGGGCGGCATCGCTGCGTCGCTATGCGCTGCCGATCGGCGCCGGAATCGGTGCGGCGCTGTTCGCCGCGCTCGGCAGCGGGTCGCTGAGTTGGTGGCTGGCCGTGATCCTCGGATCGGTGGCGGTCATCTCCGCCTGGGTGTCGTCGCGGCGGTCCACCGAGTCCGGCGACCCGGCCCCGACCGGTACGACGCCGGCACAGGCGTACGTGGTGATGCTCGCCGCCCTGGCTGCGGCGGTGTTCTCGACGTTCATCGCCCGGGTCTCCCTCGACGACGTCTTCTACGTCGGCAAGTCGGTCTGGGTGGCCGAACGTGACCAGATCCCCTACCGGGACTTCCTGTTCACCGAAGGTGTCCTCCCGGCGGGCTCGGCGAACCCTCCGGTCCCGTCCTTCGAGGTGTTCATCGGGGCGCTGGCCCGGGTCCTGCACGTGCATGCGGCATCGACCACCTGGTACATCGTGCTTCCGCTGCTGGCGGTCTTCGCGGTCCTGGCCCTGTGGCGGCTGGTGCAGCGCTGGGCGCCGCGCCGGCCGTTGCTGGTCTTCGGCGTGGCGTTGACCTACATCGTGCTGGTGGCCGGATACCCGGACGCGCTGAACACCTATCACCTGCCCCGGTTGACGCAGGGCAAGAGCGTCTTCGTCCATGCGCTCATTCCGCTCGCCTGGGTGTACCTCACCGACTTCCTCGAAACCCGCTCACGGCGGGCGCTGGTGTTGCTGGGCCTGCTGTCGGTCGCCGCCGTCGGGCTGACCACCACGGCGGTCATCCTGTTGCCCCTGCTGGCGGTGGCCGCGGTGTCGATGCTCGTCCTCACGCGGAGGTGGCGTGACGAGGCGCTGTGCTTCGCCGCCGCGTCGACGTACCCCCTCCTGGTGGGCGTCGGTGCGAGATTCGCCAGCGGCGGTCTCGACGAGGCGGTCGCGACCTACATCGAGCTGCGGCCGCTCCGCACGATCTACGAGCTCACCCTGTGGTTGGGGATCCTCGGCGTGATCGCCGGCATCGCCATGTGGTGCGGGCCGGTCCTGCTCCGTCGTGGTGTTCCACGGGTCCTGGTCGCCGGGGCGGCCCTGACCGTGACGCTCCTGCTCATCCCGGGGGTGGCGGCCACAGCAGGCGGCCTGACCGGGCTGACGGCGGTGCTGTGGCGCATCCCGTGGATCGTGCCGGTTCCGGCGCTCGTGGGCATGCTGGCAGTGCTCCGCCCACCCCGGTGGGGCGTGCTGAACCGGGTGCTCGCCGTTGCTCTTCCCGCGGTCCTCGTCCTGGTCTTCGCGGTGTACGGATCACCCATGTGGACGGCGAACGTCGTCCAGGCCGAGCCCAGTTGGCGGATGCCCGAGACCCGCAAGAACGTGGCCTTCTGGATCACCCGGCTCGACCGACCCCCGGGTCTGGTGCTCGCCCCCACGCCGGTCATGCGTGCGCTGCCGCAGGTCACCACGCGGGTTCGGGTGGTGATGGCGCGTGACCTCTACCTCACCGACTACGACATGGAGAGCCAGTTCTCGCAGGACCGGCTGCTGCTCGGCAGGTTCGCCGACGGCACCGAGGCGGTGCCGGTGTCCGATGTGAAGGCGGCGATGGGCCGGGTCGGTGTCAGCGTGGTGTGTGTGTGGAAGAACAACCGGGCGGTCGCCGATGCGGCACCGGCGCTGGGCTTCGAGCGGTTCGCCTCCAGGAAATCCCCCGGCGGCATGTACTGCTACCGCAGCAAGGAGCCGGTCACACCGGTCAGCGGTCCCTGATTCCCCGGCACGAGGACCGACACCGGAGCGTCGCCGCCGGGCGATTTGGTCGGAATGCCAAGGGATACCCGGGCGGTACCCACTCGTTCCTTCGCGTTAAGGTCGCAGTCACGTCGGCGCGGCGGGGCCGTCAAGGTGGCTGTCTGCGCCGACCCGGTGCGAGCACCCTGGGCGACGTGTCCGCCTCGACGTCCAGGACCCGGCCCCCGCCCCCGCCCGTCATCGATCTCGTAGGGAGCGTCCCCCTTGTTCGGCTCGTTACTGGAACGCACCGGCACCGCCGCCCGAGGCGCGCTGCTGGTGCTGTCCTACCTGGTCATGCTCGTCGCGGGCGGCTTCGGATGGGTGGCCCTGTTCGCCGTGGCCGGGCTGGCGGCAGTCGTCGGCGAGTTCGCCGTCACCCGGTGGTCGCCCCCCTCGGAGGTGCTGCTGGAGAAGGTCGGCCTCAACCGGGGCTACCGGCAGCTCAGCCGCGACCTGGCCAGCGTGCTGCTGGTCGCCGCCACGGTCCCGCTCACCGGGGTCGAGCTGACCTGGCTGCTGGTGCTGCCGGCGGCGGTCTGGGTGACCGCCGTCTTCTCGGGCGCCCTCAACACCATGATCGACCGGCGGAACCCGGTCTCCGCACTGGTCCGCAACATCGAGCTGGGGCCGATCCGGTCGGCCCCCCGCCCGCCCGGGTGGGTCGCCGCCCTGGCCGGCGTCCCGCTCGCGGTGCTCAACGTGCTGCTGATCCCGGCCGCCGTGGTCGCGGCGGTGCGTACCGACGTCACCGTCATGCTGGCGGTCGCCGCGTTGGCCGCCGGGCTCGCCGCCCTGGTCGGCGCGGTCGTCGCGGTGACCTGGCTGCGGGGGAGGGGCACCGGCAAGAGCCCGGTGCTGCCGGTGCTCCAGCGCTGGATCGACGGCTACCGCCCCGAGGTCGCGCTCTACTTCGCCGGCCCCGCCAAGGACGTCTACCAGGCGAACATGTGGCTGGCCCCGACCGAGGCGCTGCACCAGCGGGCGGTCGTGCTGATGCGCAGCAAGGAGGCGTTCTTCGAGCTGGCCGACACCCGGCTGCCGGTGATCTGCGTGCCGACCGGCCCGGACTTCATGAACCTCGAACTGGGCACGGTGCGGGCCGCCCTCTACGCGGCCAACGTCGGCGCGAACATCCACATGCTGCGCGAGCCGGGCATGAAGCACGTGTTCGTCGGCCACGGCGACAGCGACAAGCAGGCCAGCGTCAACCCGTACAGCAAGGTGTACGACGAGGTGTGGGTCGCCGGCCTGGCCGGCCGGGAGCGGTACGCGCGGGCCGCGGTCGGCGTCCGCGACGAGGACATCGTGGAGATCGGCCGGCCGCAGCTCGCCGGGGTGCACACCTTCGGCGGGACCGCCCCGGACCGGCCGTTCACCGTCCTGTACGCCCCCACCTGGGAGGGCTGGCTCGACGACGACCCCTACCACACCTCGCTGGTGCTGATGGGGGAGCGGATCGTCCGGGGGGTGCTCGCCTCGCCGCAGGTGCGCCTGGTCTACAAGCCGCACCCGCTGACCGGCTCCCGTTCCAAGGAGGCCCGGGCGGTGCACGAGCGGCTGGTGTCGTTGATCCGGGCCGCCGGCGGTGACCCCGACTCCGGTTCGCTCGACGGCCCCGGGCACCGGGTGGTCACCGGTCGGGTTCCCGCCCTGTTCGACTGCTTCAACCAGACCGACCTGCTGATCAGCGACATCTCCAGCGTGGTCTCCGACTTCGTGCAGAGCCAGCGGCCGTACGTGGTGGCCAACCCGAGCGGGCTGCCGGAGGACGAGTTCCGGCGCGAGTTCCCCACCTCCCGGGCGGCGTACCTGCTCTCCCGGGACTGCGGCGAGCTGGAGAAGATCGTCGCGGTGACCCGGGCCGGCGACGATCCGATGACCGACGCCCGGCGGGAGCTGAAGACGTACCTGCTGGGCCCGGCCGAGGCCAACCCGATGGACCGGTTCCAGGAGGAGATCGGCCGGCTCTGCGGCTCACCGCCCCTGCTGCGGGACCCGGGGCGGCGGACCCCGCCCCCGGGTCCCGCAGCGTTTCCCCGGGCGGTGGCGGCGGCATGCCGGTGACCGGCGCGGGGCCGCCCACCGTTTCCCCCACACCGGCGCTTCTGCCACCATTCGCTCGACATCCGTACGACGAATGGGGGCCACCGGTGCGCATCCTGCTGGTCGAGGACGACCGACGGGTGGCCGCCGCCCTCGCCTCGGCGCTGACCCGACGCGGCTACGAGGTCGAGCACGCCGCCACGGTCGCCGCCGCGCTCTCCGCCGCCCCCTGCGACCTGGTCCTGCTCGACCTCACCCTGCCCGACGGGGACGGCACGGAGGTGTGCCGGGAGTTGCGGCGGCGCAGCAGCCAGCTCGGCATCATCGCGGTCACCGCCCGGGGCGAGGAACGCGACCGGGTGCTCGGCCTGCGGCTCGGCGCCGACGACTACGTGGTGAAGCCGTTCTCGATGGTGGAGCTACAGGCCCGGATCGAGGCGGTGCTGCGGCGGGCGGCGCACGCCGCGCCGGCCCGGGACCTGATCGAGGTCGGGTCGGTCCGTATCGACGTGGCCGCCCGGACGGTCGCCGTCGCCGGTCAGCCGGTGGCGCTGACCCGCAAGGAGTTCGACATCCTGCTCTCGCTGGCCCGTCAGCCCGGCACGGCGGTGCCCCGCGACCGCATCCTGCTCGACGTCTGGGGCACCACCTGGGCCGACCGGCACACCGTCGAGGTGCACGTCGGTTCGCTACGCGGCAAGCTCGGCGACCCCCGGCTGGTGGAGACCGTACGCGGGGTCGGCTACCGGCTCCGGGGCGAGTGAGGGGCAGCCGGTGCGGCGTCGACTGGTGATCAGCTACCTGCTGCTGATGGTGCTGGTGCTCCTGGCGTTGGAGACGCCGCTCGCGGCGACCCTGGCGTCCCGGGAGACCGACCGGGTCCGCGCCGACCGGCTCGCCGACGCCACCCGGTTCGCCTCGCTGGCCGGGCCGGCGCTGCGCGGCGGCGGGGCCGGACCGCTGACCGGTGAACTCGTCAGCTACGACCAGCTCTACGGCATCGGGGCCGCCGTCGTCGACCGGGACGGCCGGGCGCTGGTGGTGTCGACGAGTTGGCGCACCGGCCGGGACACCCGGGCGGCCCTGGACACCGCCCTGGCCGGGCAGCAGTTCAACGGGCCGGACTCGGTGTGGCCATGGGTGGACGGTCCGCTGGTGGTGGCGGTGCCGATCAACGACGGCGGTGAGGTGCTCGGCGCGGTGGTCACCGCCACGCCGGTGGCGAAGGTCCGCCGCACGGTCACCGCGTGGTGGCTGCTGCTCGCCGGGATCGGACTGCTCGCCGTGCTGGCCTGCGTCTCCACCGCGTTCGGGCTGGCCGGTTGGGTGTTGCGTCCGGTGACCGAGCTGGACGCGGTGACCCATGAGATCGCCGAGGGGGACCGGGGCGCCCGGGTGCAGGACCGGTGGGGGCCGCCGGAGCTGCGCCGGCTGGCGGCCAACTTCAACCACATGGCGGCGGTGGTCGCCGACGTGATGGACCGGCAGCGGGCCTTCGTCGCGCACGCCAGTCACCAGTTGCGCAATCCGCTGACCGCGTTGCGCCTGCGGGTGGAGGAGCTGGGGCCGAGCGTGGTCGACCAGGACGGCCGGGCCGAGCACCGGCTCGCCCTGGAGGAGACCGACCGGTTGGCGCTGGTTCTCGACGGGCTGCTCACCCTGGCCCGCGCCGAGCGGGAGCAGAACGAGCGGGTCACCGTGGACGCGGCGGCGGTGGCCGCGTCCCGGGTCGCCGCGTGGGAGCCGTTGGCCCGGCACCGGTCGGTCACGTTGCGCCTGGTGGCGTCCGGTCCGGCCTTCGCCCGGACCGTGCCGACCGCGGTCGACCAGGCGTTGGACGCGCTGATCGACAACGCGATCAAGTTCAGCGGCGACGGCGGTGAGGTGACCGTCGCGGTCCGGCACGTCGACGGGGGCACCGCGCTGGAGGTGCGCGACACCGGCCCGGGGATGACCTCGGGCCAGCTCGACCAGGCCACCGAGCGGTTCTGGCGGGCCCCGGACGCGCAGAACATCGAGGGCGCCGGGCTCGGCCTGACCATCGTGGCGGTGCTGGTGGACGCCTCCGACGGCCGGCTCACCATGCACCCCGGGCAGCCGCGGGGTCTGGTCGCCGAGCTGTGGTTCCCCGGCCCGTCCGACGCCGACCCTCCTTTGGACGCCGGTGCCCCCGCCCTGCCCGCCGGGGCGGGCTGAGCGGTCAGGGTTTGGCGGACCGGTACCAGTCGGCCGCGCCCGGGTGCAGCGGTAACGGCGTGGTGGCGATCGCCGAGCGGGGACTCATCCGGCCGGCCGCCGGGTGGGCGGCGGCCAGCTCCGAGCGGCGTTCCATCAGCAGCCGGGTCACCTCGCGCACCAGGGGCTCGGGCAGGTCCGCCCGGACGATCAGGTAGTTGGGGTTGGCGACGGTGGTGACCGGGTCCACCCCGTACACCGAGCGGGGGACGTCCCGGGAGACGTACACCTCCCGGTAGGCGCGGCGCAGCGGCTCGGTCCACTCGCCGAGATTCACCAGCCGGATCGAGGTGGCGTCGGCCAGCGCCTTCACCCCGCGTACCGGCAGGCCACCGGAGAAGAAGAAGGCGTCGATCCGGCCGGCGCGTAACGCCGCCACCGAGTCGTCCAGCCCGAGGTGTTCCTGCCGGACCTGGTCCCCGCCGAGCCGGGCCACCTCCAGTAGCCGGGTCACGGTGACCTCGGTGCCGGAGCCGGCCGCCCCCACCGAGACCCGTCGCCCGCGCAGGTCCGCGAGGTCGCGGATCGGTCCACCGGCCGTGGTGACCAGGTGCAGCAGGTCGTCGTAGACGCGGGCCACGGCGAGCACCCTCGGCGGGGTGGTCGGGCTGGTGTCGAGCACGTCGGCCTGGGTGAAGCCCAGTTCGGCGGCGCCGGAGCCGACCAGCCGGACGTTCTCGGCGGAGGCGGCGGTGACCACCACGCTGGCCCGGACGCCGGGCAGCTCGCGGTTGAGGACGGTGGCCAGCGACTGGCCGAAGGCGTGGTAGACGGCGGTCGGGCTACCGGTGGCGATCCGGATCGGGATCGGCTCGTCGGGGGATTCCTGGCAGGCGGCCAGCCCACCGAGCACCACGACCAGCAGCATCAGCAGCGCCCCGCCGGCGGAGGCGGACCGCCGGCCGCGCCCGGTCCGGCTACGGCTCACGCGGTGCACTCTGCGCCGTCACCGGCTCCGGCGCAAGCTCGGGCCGCCGGTGACCGGCCCGGGCCCCGGGTCGGTGCGCGCTGTGGTGGCCGGTATCAGACCAG
Organism: Micromonospora sp.; assembly: GCF_048594385.1. Taxonomy (NCBI): domain Bacteria; kingdom Bacillati; phylum Actinomycetota; class Actinomycetes; order Micromonosporales; family Micromonosporaceae; genus Micromonospora; species Micromonospora sp. The sequence continues at coordinate 31,244 of NZ_JBMDWU010000372.1, forward strand.
GGTGGGGGTCCGGGCGGGCGCCAACGCGGCCCGTTCCATGATCCGCAGCCGGTCCGGTCCGTCCGCGACACTCACCACCAGGCAGCCGGCCCCCGGGCGCAGCAGCGCCGGCACCTCCAGCAGCGCCGCCGACCGGATCAGCACGGCGGCGAGTTCCCGGTCGGCCAGCCGGATGCCGAGGATGTGCCGCCGGACGTGCCGGCCGCCGGCCAGCAGGGCCGAACGCCAGGCGGCCGAGGCGAGCCGGGTCCGCCAGGCGGCCCGGGGGGTGGAGGACCCGACGGCGGGCCCGAGCAGTTCCCGACGTCCCTGCCGCCAGCCCGCCTCCCGGAGCTGCGTGAACCCGGCGCGGTGACCCGCCGGCACGTGCAGCCGGTGCAGCTCGTACCGACGGCGCAGGCCGCCGGTGACCACCTCGTGCTCGACGGGCACGTCGAGCCGGGCGAGCAGTTGCCGCATCCGCAGCGCCGCGTCCTCCCGGTTGAACTCCACGGCCCCCCGCTCCGGCGGCGTGGGGACGTGCGGGCGGGCCGTCGGTGCCGGGGTGCAGCGCACCAGGCAGGCCACCTCGAACGCGTCGGCCAGGGTCAGCCAGTCCAGCGGGGGCGGGGACGACGGGAGGCGTGGCCGGTCGAGCAGGCGGGGTTCGGAGGCCATCGGACCGCTCCTTCTCGACGGGGGATTCCCCTAACGGTCGCCTGCCGGTCGGCCCGCCTCCAGCCATCGGCACCGGATTTGAGGAAATCTTGCGTTCCTAGAGTTCGGTCACCACCACGTCGATCTGCCGGGGCCGCCCCGCCCTCACCGGCTGCTCCTCGACCGGATACTTCAGGTCACGCAACGCGCCGATCAACGCGGTCGCGGTCCGCGGCCGGGCCCCGGCCAGCAGCAGGTCACGGACCAACCGCCCCTTGGTGGCCTTGTTGAAGTGACTGACCACCGTGCGTTCGCCCGGCCGGCGCTCGTGCAGCACCCGCACGGTGACCGTCCGACCGGCCAGCTCCGCCGGCGGCGTCCAGGTCGCCGCGTAGGCGGCGGAGCGCAGGTCCAGCACCGGGCCGCCGCCGGCCGCCGCCGTCAGCACCGGTGACAGCACCCGCCGCCAGTACGCCGACAGCGCCCCCACCCCCGGCAACCGCGCCCCGATCGGGCACCGGTACGGCGGAATCCGGTCGGCGAGCCGGACCGCGCCCCACAGCCCCGAGCTGACCAGCACGGTGCGGCGGGCCGTCCGCAGCGCCCCGGGCGGCAGGGTGGCCAGGCCGAGCGCCTCGTAGAGCACCCCGGTGTAGACCTGCCCGGCGGGTGCGGTGGCGGCCCGGTCCAGCCGGACGTTGCGGGTCAGCTCGCCCCGCTGCCCGGCGGTCAACCCGAGGGCGGCCAGGGCGGCGTCCGCGGCGGCGTCGGACCCGCCGGTGGCGCAGAGCGTCATCAGCGCGCCCAGCACCTCCTCGCGGGCCGGGGTCAGCTCGGGCAGGCAGAGCCGGGCCAGGTCGAGCCGACGACCGGTGCCGGCGTCAGCCTTGCCCTCGGAGGGCGGCAGCAGGATGAGCACCGGCACAGCGTACGGGCCGGGGTCGGCGTCACGGCCGGACGGCGCTCGGGCCGTTCCCGCTCCCACCCGGGTCGTCGGCCCGGCGTGTTGCCGGTGTCGCCGGCCGACTACCGGGGCACTCGCCTGGCCGCTCCCGGACACCTGTGGCAGGGTTGCACCGTGCCCTCCACCACCGCGAGCCAGCTGGCCGTACCCACCCTGCACCGGGCCGCGCGGATCGAGGACGCCCTGCACCAGCTCGTGGAGCGCCGGCTGCGGCGCACCGGGTGGCAGCCCAACATCGTCGCGTACGCCGGTTACGGCGCCCCCGGCTGGGCCCGGGTGCTCTGCCGGGTGCTGCTCAGCCGCCCCGACCGGCGGCAGGGCCGGCTGGAGAAGGTCCGTGGCTGGCGCAGCTTCGCCACCCTGCCCGCCAAGCACGTCGAGGTCACCATCGAGGCAGGTGGCAGCGTGCACACCGCCCAGGCCGACCGCAGCGGCTTCGTCGACACCGTGGTCAAGGCCGACTTCACCCCCGGCTGGGCGTCGGTGCGGCTGCGGGTCGCCGACGCCGAACCGGTCGAGGCGCTGGTCCGGGTGATCGACCCGGAGGTGCGCCTCGGCATCCTCTCCGACATCGACGACACGGTGATGGTGACCGCGCTGCCCCGGCCCATGCTGGCCGCCTGGAACACCTTCGTCCTCGACGAGCACGCCCGTACGGCGGTGCCCGGCATGGCGGTGCTCTACGAACGCCTGGTCACCGCCCACCCGGGCAGCCCGGTGTTCTACCTGTCGACCGGCGCGTGGACCGTCGCGCCGACGCTGACCCGGTTCCTGTCCCGGCACCTCTACCCGGCCGGCCCGCTGCTGCTCACCGACTGGGGGCCGACGGCCGACCGCTGGTTCCGCAGCGGCCGGGAACACAAGCGGGCCACCCTGGCCCGGCTGGCCACCGAGTTCCCCGACGTGCGCTGGCTGCTGATCGGCGACGACGGGCAGCACGACCAGGAGATCTACCGGGAGTTCGCCGCCGCCCACCCGGAGAACGTCGCCGGGGTGGCGATCCGCCGGCTCTCCCCGACCCAGTCGGTGCTCGCCGGTAGCCTGCCCGTGCCGAACGACCGGCCGTCCTCGGCTGGGCCGGTGGGGCAGAAGTGGCTCTCCGCCCCCGACGGGGCCGGCCTGTGGAAGCTGCTCCGCGACGCCGGCCTGGTCTGATCCCCGGCCCGACGGTCAGGTGGTCGGGGCGGCTGCGGGGGTGACAGTCGTCCGGATTCCGAGCGCGGCGAGCCGGTCCCGTGCGGCCGGCACGGTGGCGGGGTCGGCCGACAGGTCCACCAGTTCGCCGAGCGGCAGCGGTTCGCCGGCGGTGGTGGACAGCTCGGGCGGGCCAGACCAGGAATGCCGCCACGAGGCGGCGGCGGAGTCGACCGCCGCAGCCTCCAGCGCCCCCTCGTAGGCCACCGTCAGGGACCGGAGGGCGTCCTCCTCGGCGGCATCCGGGGCCAGCTCACGGGCGAGGTCGAGGCACCGGTCCTCGGCGAGGAGGTCCAGCAGCAGGCCGAGATCGGCGTCGGGTCGCCCGGTCAGCCGCGCCGCCGCCCGGTACAGCGGGTCGGCCTGCTCCCGGGCGGACCGGTGCGCGAGGGTCGGGGTGAGCCGGTCCCAGGGCAGCAGCCGGGTTCCGGGCCGGTCGAACCGGCTCTCCCGGAGCCGGCGACCCGAGGTGTCGAGGTCGGGAATCAGCACGGTGGTGGGGCGGCGGTCCGGGATGACGGGTACGTCCGGCACGAAACGCAGCGCGGCGATCCGCTCCCTGAGCGGCGGGTGCGACTCCCACCAGGCGGGCTCGGCGGGGGCCACCTCGACACTGCGCTCGCGGATCTCCTCGCGGCACTCGGCCAGGTAGGCGGCGAACCCCTCGAACAGGTCCTCCGGGAGGTGCCCCCGGTCGTACGCCGGCAGCACGTGGTCGGCGAGGTACCCGTCCCAACCGGTGCCCACCAACCGGATCTCGCGTAGGGCGTTCACCATGGCGTCCCGCCCGGCGGCGGCCACCGCGTAGCGGTCCGCCTCGTACTCCATCTGCCGGCTGATGCCCTGCTCGACGGCGACGAACAGGCGGGCGTACGCGGAGAGGACCGCGCGCAGCACGCCGTCCACGGTGTTCTGGGCGGTCCCGACGATGATCATCCGGGCCCGCAGGGCGATGCGCACGCTGCGGGTGTGCCGGCCGGAGAAGTGCCCCATCTCGTGGGCGAGGACCGCCCGGATCTGGTCGACGGTGTACGCCGGCAGCAGGGGCAGTCCGAGGATCACCGTACGGCGGCCGGGGAGCAGGCCGAGCAGCCGCACCTCCTCGGTCACCGCGGCGTTGGCCTCGGCGACCAGGCGGACGTCGTCCGGCTCCCGGGTGCCCACCCGGGCCGCGAGGTCCCGGACGATGCGCCACAGCTCGGGTGCCTGTTCCGGGCTGAGCAGGATGCCGGTCAGCGGGGCCGGGCGTCGGGTCAGCACCCGGCCGAGGGTGAAGACCAATGCGAACAACACGGTGCCGGCGGCACCGACGATGAGCGGCCGGAACCCGCGGGTGCCGGAGCCGTCCCCGTCGGTGCCGTAGCCCAGGCCGAACGCCCCGACCGCCACCACCAGCGCGACGGCCAGGACGAGGAAACCGACGAGCAGCACGACGGACAGCACGGCCTGCAACCACGTCTTCACGCGTGTTCCTCCCCCGGTGCGGCGTGCACAGTATCGACCGGAGGAGATGCGCCACAAGGCCCTTTCGGACGGTCAGTCGCGGCGCAGCCAGAGCACGCCGAGCGGGGGCACCCGCAGTGACACCGAGGCGGGCAGGCCGTGCCAGGGGACGTCCTGGGCGTGCACCGCGCCGAGGTTACCCACCCCGGAACCGCCGTAGTGGTGGGCGTCGGTGTTGATCACCTCGGTCCAGGTGCCGGCGGCCGGCAGGCCGACCCGGTAGTCCTCCAGCGGGCTCGCGGAGAAGTTCGCCACGCAGACCAGGGTCGCGCCGTCCGGGGCGATCCGGACGAAGGAGACCGTGTTGTTGGCGACGTCGTCCCCGGCGATCCAGCGGAACCCGGCCGGGTCGGTGTCCTGCGCCCACAGCGCCGGGGTGTTCCGGTAGGCGGCGTTGAGGTCGGCGACCAACCGCTGCACCCCGGCCCGCGCCGGATCGTGCAGGAGATACCAGTCGAGGCCGCGTTCCTCGCTCCACTCCCGGTCGTCGCCCAGCTCGCAGCCCATGAAGAGCAGCTGCTTGCCCGGGTGCGCCCACATGTACGCCAGCAGCGCCCGCACGTTGGCCAGCCGCTGCCAGGTGTCGCCGGGCATCTTGCCGGCCAGCGACCCCTTGCCGTGCACCACCTCGTCGTGGCTGATCGGCAGCACGTAGTTCTCGCTCCAGGCGTACGCCAGGGAGAAGGTGAGCTGGTGGTGGTGGTGCTGCCGGTAGATCGGGTCCTTGGCGGTGTAGAGCAGGGTGTCGTGCATCCAGCCCATGTTCCACTTGAAACCGAAGCCGAGCCCGCCGTCGGCGGTGGGCCGGGTCACCCCGGGCCAGGCGGTGGACTCCTCGGCGATCATCACCACCCCGGCGTGGTGTTTGTAGACGGTGGCGTTGACCTCCTGCATGAAGGCGATCGCCTCCAGGTTCTCCCGGCCGCCGTGCTGGTTGGGCAGCCACTGCCCCTCGGGGCGGGAGTAGTCCAGGTAGAGCATCGAGGCGACCGCGTCCACCCGCAGGCCGTCGACGTGGAACTCGTCGCACCAGTAGAGCGCGTTGGCGACCAGGAAGTTGCGGACCTCGCGGCGGCCGAAGTCGAAGACGTACGTGCCCCAGTCGGGGTGCTCGCCGCGGCGCGGGTCGGGGTGCTCGTAGAGTGGGGTGCCGTCGAAGCGGGCGAGCGCCCACTCGTCCTTGGGGAAGTGCGCGGGCACCCAGTCCAGCAGCACCCCGATGCCGGCGGCGTGCAGGCGGTCGACCAGGTACCGGAAGTCGTCCGGGTCACCGAACCGGGAGGTGGGCGCGAAGTAGCCGGTGACCTGGTAGCCCCAGGAACCGCCGAACGGGTGCTCCATCACCGGCAGGAACTCCACGTGCGTAAAGCCCATCTCGGTGACGTACGTGGTGAGCTGGTCGGCCAGCTCCCGGTAGCCGAGGCCGGGTCGCCACGAGCCGAGGTGCACCTCGTAGACGCTCATCGGTTCCCGGTGCGGCTGCCGGCGGGCCCGCCGCTGCAGCCACTGCGCGTCGGTCCACACGTAGCGGGACCGGTGCACCACCGAGGCGGTGGCCGGCGGCACCTCCGCGTACGCGGCCATCGGGTCGGCCTTGTCCCGCCACCGCCCGTCGGCACCGAGGACGCGGTACTTGTAGCGGGCCCCCTCCGGCGCGCCGGGCACGAAGATCTCCCAGACGCCGCTGGAGCCGAGGCTGCGCATCGGCCAGCCGTCGTCGGGACCCCAGCCGGTGAAGTCGCCGACCACGCGCACCCCACCGGCGTTCGGGGCCCATACCGCGAAGGCGACGCCGCCGTCGCGGACCTGCGCGCCGAGTGCCTCCCAGAGCCGCTCGTGCCGGCCCTCGCCGATCAGGTGCAGGTCCAGCTCGCCGAGGGTCGGCGGGTGGCGGTACGGGTCGTCGGTGACCCACCCGTCGACGTCGACCCGGTAGTCGAGCACGCTGCCCTCGACGCGGGCCTCGAAGACGCCGACGTCGTGCACCCGCTTCATCGGGTGCCGGTCGTCGCCGACGAGCAGCGCCACGTCACCGGCGCCCCGCCGCAGGGTGCGGATCGTGGTCCACCCGTCGGCGGGGTGCGCGCCGAGCAGGGCGTGCGGGTCGTGCGTCGCGCCGGCGATCAGCTGGTCCATCGGTCGTCCTTCGAGGCGGGGTCGGTCGGGGTGCTGCCGTGCGGGGCACGGCCGGTCCTGGTGCCGCCGGCCCTGGCGCGGCGGGCCCTGGCGGGGCCGGGCGCGGGCAGGTCGGCCGCGGCGGGGCCGGCCGGCTGGTCGGTCTCCGGGGCGGGGGTGGTCGGCGCGGTGCCGCCGGAGAGTTCCGTGGGCACCTCCGTCACGGTCAACTCGGCCGGTTGCGCACCGGCCGGAATCTCGGCCGGCGGCGTCGGCGGGCGGCGGACCGTCAGCACGTGCGCGGGTTGCAGGTACGGGTCGAGCCGGACCGCGTTGCGCTGGCCCCACTCGTAGCCGGCCCCGGTCAGCTCGTCGTGCACGGTGAACCGTTCGTGCCAGTCGAAGCCGAGCGCCGGCATGTCCAGCGTCGTGTTGCCCCACTGCACGGTGTGCGAGTCGAACGAGCAGACCACGATGACCGTGTCGCCGGTGTCCGGGTCGTGCTTGGACCAGCAGAGCAGTGCCGGGTTGTCGATGTCGTGGAAGACCAGGTTGCGCAGTTGGTGCAGGGCCGGGTGCTCGCGGCGCACCCGGTTGAGGGTGGCGACGAACGGGGCGAGCGAACGGCCGTGTGCCTGCGCGCCGGCCCAGTCGCGGGGGCGCAGCTCGTACTTCTCGTTGTCGAGGTATTCCTCTGCCCCGGGCCGGGCGACGTGCTCGAACAGCTCGAAACCGGCGTAGATGCCCCAGGACGGGCTGAGCAGCGCGGCCAGCACCGCCCGGATCTTGAACATCGGCGGTCCGCCGTGCTGCAACGACTCGTGCAGGATGTCCGGGGTGTTGGGCCAGAAGTTGGGCCGCATCCAGTCGACCGAGGCGACCAGTTCCTCGCAGTACTCCCGCATCTCGGCGGCCGTCGTGCGCCAGGTGAAGTAGGTGTACGACTGGGTGAAGCCGATCTTACCGAGGCCGTGCATGATCGCCGGCCGGGTGAACGCCTCGGCCAGGAACAGCACGTCCGGGTCGGTGCGTTTGACCTCGGCGATCAGCCAGTGCCAGAAGTCGAATGGCTTGGTGTGCGGGTTGTCCACCCGGAAGATCCGGACGCCCTCGCCGATCCAGTGCCGCACCACCCGCAGCACCTCGGCCCGGATGCCCTCGGGGTCGTTGTCGAAGTTGACCGGGTAGATGTCCTGGTACTTCTTCGGCGGATTCTCCGCGTACGCGATGCTGCCGTCGGCGCGGGTGGTGAACCACTGCGGGTGCTCGGTGACCCACGGGTGGTCGGGGGCGCACTGCAACGCCAGGTCCATCGCCACCTCCAGCCCCTGCTCGGCGGCGGCGGCGACGAAGTCGCGGAAGTCCTCAGGCGTACCCAGGTCGGGGTGGATGGCGTCGTGGCCGCCCTCGGCCGCGCCGATCGCCCACGGCGAGCCGACGTCGTCGGGGCCGGCGGTCAGCGCGTTGTTGCGGCCCTTGCGGTTGACCCGGCCGATCGGGTGGATCGGCGGCAGGTAGAGCACGTCGAAGCCCATCGCCGCGACCCCGGGCAGCCGGTCCAGCGCGGTGACGAAGGTGCCCGAGCGGGCCGGGGCGTCGACGGTGGCCGGGATCGCGCCCTCGGAGCGGGGGAAGAACTCGTACCAGGCGGAGAAGAGCGCCCGGGGGCGGTCCACCCACAGCAGGTGCGGGGTGCCGGTGGTGACCAGTTCCCGCACCGGGTGGGCCCAGAGCAGGTCGGCCAGGTCGAGGGCCGGGGCGACCCGGCGGGCCAGCTCGGCCTGCTGGTCGCCCAGCGCCTCCACCGCGGCTGTGACCCGCCCGGCCGCGTCGGCCGGCACGAGGTCCAGGGCGGCGGTCAGCACCCGCACGCCCTCGGCCAGGTCGTTGGCCAGCTCGGCCGCGCCCTGCCCGGCGGCGACCTTCTTGGTCACCGCGTTGTGCCAGGTCAGGTACGGGTCCTGGAACGCCTCGACGGTGAACGACCACTCGCCGACGGCGTCCGGCCGGATGGTGGCGTGCCAGCGGTCCTGCCCCGGCTCGCCGGGCCGCATCCGGGTGAACGGGCGGGTCACGCCGTCGGGGCCGTGCCAGACCACGTTGCAGCCGAGCGCGTCGTGCCCCTCCCGGTAGGCGCGGGCCGACACCGGCACCAGCTCGTCGACCACCGCCTTGGCCGGGTAGCGACCGCAGGCGACGACAGGGGAGACGTCTTCGATCGGGAACCGTCCGCTCACCCGCTCAACCTACTGTGCGAGATCCCCTCGCGCTCAACCAAGCGTCCCCTTCGCCCCGCCCTGGCGTCCCCGCCCAGGTCCGGACACATGGCGTTGCTGTGAGATCACCATGTGTGTATGGTCGGCCGGGTCAATCGACAGGTCGCGATCTGGAGGTAGGATGAATCGGCTCAAATCACGCACGGCGACCCTCGTGGCAGGCACCGCGATCGCCGGCCTCGTCGCGGCCGTGGTGCCCGGCACCGCCGCCCAGGCCGGCTACTACCAGTACCGCAAGTGCTCCACCGCGGTCTCGCTCTCCTTCTTCGTCGACAGCACCTCGTCGACCACGCGGTGGCCGCACTCGATCGGCTGGAACAACGTCATGTACGCGGCGCAGGAGGCCAACGGCCGCTACCACGTCTCGCTCTGGGACACCTCGGGTGACACCAACGGCTGGGTCAGCACCGCCTGGGTCCGCGCCTGCTGAGCGACCCGACGCCGACGCTGACGACGGCGCGGCCCGGACCCACCCACCCGACGACCCGGAGGTATCCATGAGCACGATCGGCAAGCGCGCGGCAGCCCTGGTGACGGCGACCGCCCTGACCAGCCTCGGCGCGGCCGTGGCGACCGGCGGTGCCGCCCAGGCCGCCTACTACCAGTACAGCAAGTGCTCCACCGCCGTCAGCCTGTCCGTGTTCGTGGACAGCACCTCGTCGACCACGAAGTGGCCGCACTCGGTCGGCTACAACACCCGCATGTTCGCGGCGCAGGAGGCCAACGGCCGCTACCACGTCTCGCTCTGGGACGCCTCGGGTGACACCAACGGCTGGGTCAGCACCGCCTGGGTCCGGCCCTGCTCGTAGCCCCGCCCGCTGCAGGCGTTTGTCCTGGCCGTAGTTCTCCGGCGGTGCTGCCGCGTGGCCCAGTCGTGCGGTAGGTCCCTGCCCCCTCTCAGGCTTCTGCCCCGCGTCGGATCCCCTCCCCGCGTCACCTGTCCGGAGACACGTGTGCCCGGCTGGCATCTTTCTGCCAGCCGGGCACGTCGTATCGGCGAGCGGAGGGCGCGGGGTGCTGTCTCCCGCCCTGCTGGATACGGCATGCAGGTCGGCGGCGATCTTCCGATAGCCCATCGGGATGCTCATGGAGCCTGCCTCCGTCCGGCGGTACGTTCGTCGGAGACCCGTATGACTGTCAGGCATAAAGATGCCTGACAGTCATACGACCTTCTGGAGAGTGGCACCCCCGTCGGGGTTGCGCATTGTGCGGGCGGGCAATCCAAAATGCGAAGCGCCAGCCGGCTCGGTGTCGCGCTGTCCTTGTACTGCTCGCGGAGTTCCGCGATCGACGGCAGCTTCGCCCCTGGTCGTGGCGCGCCGAACCGGATCGAGCGGGTCACACCGTCCAGGAGCAGTTCGCCGACCACGGAGGCGGAGCGCACCGCCCGCAGCGAGGTGCACGACCGCCCGGCGGTGCGCCCCCTGGTCGCCGCGGTGGCCCGTTGCGCCGCCGCCCCGCCGCCCCGCCGGCCCTGGTCCACCTCGCCGCCATCCTTCACGTCACCTGAGAGCAGCGGGGCAGAGACCTGCGACACGTATCATGTGTATTACGTATCTAGGGGGCCTGCCATGAGGTTGAACAGCAAGGGTCAGGTGACGATCCCGGCGGAACTGCGGGTCCGGTACAACCTGCACGAGGGCGATGAGGTAGACGTGATCGAGGAGGGCGGCGCGCTGCGCATCGTGCGCGTCAGTGAAGCCGACACCCGTGGCCAGCGTCTGGTCCGACACATGCGCGGCAGGGGCAGCGCCCAGGAGGTGCGGGGCATGTCGACCGAGGATCTGATGGACCTTCTCCGTGGGGAGTGAACGGATCCGGGCTGTCGCCGGTCGGGTGCCGGACACGGGTGCCACGCTGGTAGACACCAACGTCCTGTTGGACGTCTTCACCGAGGACCCGCAATGGGCCGACTGGTCGGGTGAGGCCCTGGCCAGCGCCCGCGACGAGGGCGTTCTGGTGATCAATCCGATCGTGTACGCCGAGGTATCCGTGCGGTTCGACGGTGTCGAGGAACTCGACGATGCACTGCCCGCCACGGATTTTCTCCGCGAGGAACTGCCGTACCCGGCGGGCTTCCTGGCCGGCAAGGCTAACGCGCGATACCGCCGGCAGGGCGGCGCCAAGCGTTCGCCGATCGCCGACTTCTACATCGGCGCGCACGCGGCGGTCTGCCGCTACCGCCTGCTCACCCGCGACAGCAGCCGCTACCGCTCGTACTTCCCGACGCTGAAGTTGATCGCGCCCGGCGAGTAACCGGCCCCTGCTCCGCCCAGCCTGCGTGGCAGCGGCGGGAGGACGGGGAGAAGAACCCGCCCTATGCGAGCAGTGAGCGGTACAGCTCCAGGGTCTGGACGGCGATGGCGTCCCAGGAGAAGTGCTCCACGGCCCGCCGCCGGCCGGCGAGACCGAACGCCTCGGTGCGCTTCGGGTCGGCCAGCAACCCGTTGATCGTCCTGCCGAGGTCGGCGACGAAGCGGTCCGGGTCCAGCGGGTTGCCGGAACCGTCGCCGGCCTGCTCGATCGGCACCAGCAGCCCGGTCTCGCCGTCGGCGACCACCTCGGGGATGCCGCCGGTGGCGGTCGCCACCACCGCCGTCTCGCAGGCCATCGCCTCCAGGTTGACGATGCCCATCGGCTCGTAGACCGAGGGGCAGACGAAGATCGTGGCGTGGGTGAGCACCTGGATCACCTCGGGCTTGGGCAGCATCTCGGCCACCCAGACCACCCCGGACCGGTTGGCCCGCAACTCGGTGACCAGACCCTCCACCTCGGCGGCGATCTCCGGGGTGTCCGGTGCGCCGGCGAGCAGCACGAGCTGGGTGTCGGCGGGCAGCTCCCGGGCCGCCCGCAGCAGGTAGGGCAGGCCCTTCTGCCTGGTGATCCGCCCGACGTACACCACGCTGGGGCGGGCGGGGTCGATGCCCAGCCGGTCCAGCACGTCGGTGCCGTGGTCGGGGGAGTACTGGGCGGTGTCGATGCCGTTGTAGACCACCCGCACCCGGTCGGGGTTCACCGCCGGGTAGGCGGTCAGCACGTCCCGGCGCATCCCCGCGCTGACCGCGACGATCGCGTCGGCGGACTCCATCGCCGTCCGCTCGCACCACGAGGAGAGCGCGTAGCCGCCGCCGAGCTGCTCGGCCTTCCACGGGCGCAGCGGCTCCAGGCTGTGCGCGGTCACCACGTGCGGCACCCCGTACAGCAGCTTGGCGGTGTGCCCGGCCAGGTTGGCATACCAGGTGTGGCTGTGCACCACGTCGGTGCCGGCGCAGCCGGCGGCCATCGCCAGGTCGACGCCCATGGTGCGCAGAGCCGCGTTCGCGCCGTCCAGGGCGGCCGGCTCGGGGTACGCGGTGACGCCCGGTTCGTCGCGGGCCGCGCCGAAGCAGTGCACCCGGACGTCGGCGAGCCGGCGCAGTTCCCGGGCCAGGTACTCGACGTGCACCCCGGCCCCGCCGTACACCTCCGGCGGATACTCGCGGGTCAGCAGGTCCACGCGCAGCGGGGCGGAGTCGGTCATGCCCGGCACCCTAGTGCAGAATCCGGCCGCGCACCGGTCGCGGAACTGTGCCCGTACGAGTGGTGAAGTCGCAGCGGTATGGATAGCGTCTGGTCATGGCTGCCAAGGTGCTCGCGATCGTCCTGGCCGGTGGAGAGGGCAAGCGCCTGATGCCGCTCACCGCGGACCGGGCCAAGCCGGCCGTCCCGTTCGGCGGGATGTACCGCATGGTCGATTTCGTCCTGTCCAATCTGGCGAACGCCGGCTTTCTCAAGATCGTCGTGCTGACCCAGTACAAGTCCCACTCGTTGGACCGGCACATCACCAAGACGTGGCGGATGTCGACGCTGCTCGGCAACTACGTCACGCCGGTGCCGGCCCAGCAGCGTCGGGGCCCGTGGTGGTTCGCCGGCTCCGCCGACGCGATCTACCAGAGCTTCAACCTGATCAACGACGAGCAGCCGGACTACGTGATCGTCTTCGGCGCCGACCACATCTACCGGATGGACCCCCGGCAGATGGTCGACGACCACATCGCCTCCGGCGCGGCGGTCACCGTCGCCGGCATCCGCCAACCGCTGTCGATGGCCGACCAGTTCGGCGTGATCGAGGTCGGCGAGGACGGCAAGCGGATCCGGGCGTTCCGGGAGAAGCCCACCGACGCGGTCGGCCTGCCCGACGCCCCCGACCAGATCTACGCCTCGATGGGCAACTACGTCTTCTCCACCCGGGCGCTCTGCGAGGTCGTGGAACGCGACGCGGCCGACAAGACCAGCAAGCACGACATGGGCGGCAGCATCATTCCGATGCTTGTCGAGCGGGGCGAGGCCAACGTCTACGACTTCAAGGACAACGAGGTGCCCGGCAGCACCGACCGGGACCGGGGCTACTGGCGGGACGTGGGGACGCTCGACTCGTTCTACGACGCGCACATGGATCTGATCAACGTGCACCCGGTGTTCAACCTCTACAACTTCGACTGGCCCATCTACACCGACCAGCCGCCGTACCCGCCGGCGAAGTTCGTCCACCAGTGGGGCGAGCGGGTGGGCCGGGCCGTCGGCTCGATGATCTCGCCCGGCGCGGTGATCTCCGGCTCGCTGGTGGAGAACTCGGTCGTCTCGCCCAAGGTCAAGGTGCACTCCTGGGCGCAGGTCGACGGCGCGGTGCTGATGGAGGGCGTCGAGGTGGGCCGGCACGCCGTGATCCGCCGGGCCATCCTCGACAAGAACGTCTTCGTGCCCGAGGGCGCCGAGATCGGGGTCGACCTGGAGAAGGACCGGCAGCGCTACACGGTCTCCGACAACGGCGTCGTCGTCATCGGCAAGGGGCAGCGCGTCGAGCCCTGAGCCCGGGTGTGTGACCCGGCCGCTGCCGGGAAGACACCGCACCCGCCCCGTACCACCCGAGGAGGTTTCCGCAGTGGCCCACCCCCGTGCCGGACAGCCCGCCGAGCCCGCCGACCTGGTCGACGTGCCCCGGCTGGTGACCGCCTACTACGCCGAGCACCCGGACCCGGACGACCCGGCGCAGCAGGTCTCCTTCGGCACCTCCGGCCACCGGGGGTCCAGCCTGCGCAACGCGTTCAACTCCGACCACATCCTCGCCGTCACCCAGGCGCTGTGCGACTACCGCCGCGAACAGGGCCTGACCGGGCCGCTGTTCCTGGCCCGGGACACCCACGCGCTCTCCGCCCCCGCCGAGGCCGACGCGCTGGAGGTGCTCGCCGGCAACGGGGTGACCGTGCTGCGGGACAGCCGCGACGGCTACACCCCCACCCCGGCGCTGTCGCACGCCGTGCTCACCCACAACCGGGGGCGCACCGACGGGCTCGCCGACGGCATCGTGATCACCCCCGCGCACAACCCGCCCGACGACGGCGGCTTCAAGTACACCCCGACCACCGGCGGGCCCGCCGACACCGACGTCACGAGGTGGATCCAGGACCGGGCGAACGCGATCCTGGCCGCCGGGCTCAAGGAGGTCAGACGCATCCCGTACGCGCGGGCGCGCGCCGCCGACACCACCGGCACGTACGACTTCCTCGCCGGCTACGTCGACGACCTGCCGTCGGTGCTCGACATCGACGCGATCCGCGACGCCGGGGTGCGGATCGGGGCCGACCCGCTCGGCGGGGCCAGCGTCGCCTACTGGGGTGAGATCGCGCAGCGGCACCGCCTCGACCTCACCGTGATCAACCCGTTGGTCGACCCGACCTGGCGGTTCATGACCCTCGACGGCGACGGCAAGATCCGGATGGACTGCTCGTCGCCCAACGCGATGGCGTCGCTGATCGCCGCCCGGGACCGCTTCCAGGTCTCCACCGGCAACGACGCCGACGCCGACCGGCACGGCATCGTCACCCCCGACGGGGGCCTGATGAACCCCAACCACTACCGGGCGGTGGCGATCGGGCACCTGTTCCGTACCCGGTCGCAGTGGGGTCCGGCGGCGGCCGTCGGCAAGACCCTGGTCTCCTCCTCGATGATCGACCGGATCGCCGCCGACCTGGGCCGGCCGCTGCTGGAGGTGCCTGTCGGCTTCAAGTGGTTCGTCCCCGGGCTGCTCGACGGCACGGTCGGCTTCGGCGGCGAGGAGAGCGCCGGGGCGTCGTTCCTACGCCGCGACGGCAGCACGTGGACCACCGACAAGGACGGCATCCTGCTCTGCCTGCTGGCCGCCGAGATCATCGCCACCACCGGCCGGACCCCGAGCGAGCACTACGCCGCACTGACCGAGCGCTTCGGCGCACCCGCGTACGCCCGGATCGACGCCCCGGCCAGCCGGGAGCAGAAGGCGGTGCTGGGCCGGCTGTCCCCGGAGCAGGTCACCGCCACCGAGTTGGCCGGCGAGCCGATCACCGCCACCCTGACCAGCGCCCCGGGCAACGGCGCGTCCATCGGTGGGCTCAAGGTGACCACCGAGTCGGGCTGGTTCGCCGCCCGCCCCTCGGGCACCGAGGACGTCTACAAGATCTATGCCGAGTCGTTCCAGGGCCCGGAGCACCTGGCCCGCATCCAGGACGAGGCGAAGTCCCTGGTCGACGAGGTGCTGGGCTAGCAGCCGGACGAGGTCGTCGCGCCCCGGCGGTCACCGCACGGTGACCGGCGGGGCGTAGTCGTCCACGCCCGTTTCCCGGGGTTTTCTCCCGGTGAGCGTGTCGCCGCTCCCGCTGCCTCGTTGCGCATGAGGCGACCGAAAACAGCGAGGGGAACATCTGATGGTCTGGTCCAGGGTGGTCACCGACCCTGGACCGCAGATCGACGCCATCGCCCCCCGGGCGGTCCGCCCGTCCCGAGGCGCCCGGTCGAGACGACAGCGGGAGCTGGTCGGTGGGCTGTTGCGCTGCTATCCGGTCAGCTTCTTGGTGCTCGCCCCGTACGCGTTGCTGATCTTTCCGATGGCGGTGTTCTACGACAACCCGCAGACCGGCTTCATCGTGCTCCTGGTGGGGTTGGCCCTGCTGGGTAGCGTCTCGGTGGAGACGCTGGGTCTGCTCTTCGGGCGTCCCGATCCGCAGTGGCGGCAGGGGATGCGACAGGCGACCGCCCGCTATCCCCGGATCTATCCGGTGGCCCGGCTGGTGACGCTGACCAGCATCGCGGCCGATCTGCTGGGCACCTACCTCGGGCGGGGGAGTATCGTCGCGCAGATCTCCGGGGAGTTGTCCGACGCGCCGATGGTGGCGCTGACCAAGCTCTTCTCCGGCTGGGGCGCGCTCGGCTTCGCGTTGCTGGTCGCCAGCCACCTGGGCGGCCGACTGTCCCGGGGCAAGCTGTACGGCTGGCTCGCCGCGCTCGTCACCACCCAGGCGGTCGTCACCATGCTGACCGCCCTCACCGCCCCCCTGGTCGCCTTCCTCTTCTTCGTGGTCTCCGCCGGGGTGGTCTGTGGCGTGTTCCGGCTGCGGTACCTGCTGCTCGGCACGGTGGTGATGGTCCTGCTGTGGCCGGCCATCTTCGAATACCGCAACGAGATCCGCCAGGACCAGGGCATCGAGGTGAGCGATGCCGTGACGGCAGTGGACCGGATCCGCCTGGACCGGCAGTTGACCCTCGTCGCGGGCATCGAGGTCCCCGTCGACCTCGGTCAACCCGGCCTCGTCGACCACCTCCGGTACGGGCTGGTGCCCCGGATCGTCGATCCCGACCGGCCGGCGCTGTCCACCGGGCAGCAGATCAACCAGTTCCTCGGCGGCGGCCCGACGTCCGCCTCCAACTTCCTGCTGCTGGGCAACATCTGGTTCTTCGACGGGCCCGTCGGGGTGCTGGGTGTGCACGCCTTCTGGGCGGGCTTCGTGGCCTTGTTGCTGCGGTGGCGGGCCCGGCCCGGCCCGGCCCGGTTGAGCCTGTTCTGCCTCGTCTGCTCGGACGTGCTGCTGTGGTCCGGCACCTACCCCGAGTCGACGATCGCCTTCCTGCAACACGTGGTGTCGGCCATGACGGTCTTCTTCCTGCTGTGGCTGACCCGCAGGATCCCCCTCGGGGCAGGTGACCGTCTGGCGCCGCCTGCCGGCGGGCGTACGCGTTCGGGAGCGTTGCGTGGCCCCGGTCGGCATGGCGTTCACCGCGAGGGGGACGCCTGATGATCGGGCCCAGGGCGGCCGGAGGGCAGCTGGTCGTCGACTGTGGAACCGGGCTCGGGGTGAGCGGCGCGGGGTCGGCCGGGCCGGGCCACGGCGGCTGGTCCCGACGGCAGCGGGAGCTGGTCGGCGGGCTGCTGCGGTGCTATCCGGTCAGCTTCCTGGTGCTCGCCCCGTACGCGGTGTTCATCCTCCCGATGGCGGTGCTCAACGACAACCCGCAGACCGGCTTCATCGTGCTCCTGGTGGGGCTGGCCCTGGTGGGCAGCGTCAGCGTGGAGACGATGGGCCTGTTCCTCGGGCGTCCCGATCCCCGGTGGCGGCAGGGGATGCGACAGGCGACCGCCCGCTATCCCCGGATCTACCCGGTGGCCCGGCTGGTGACCCTGACCGGGATGGTGGCGAGCATCACCGGGGCCCACCTCGGGCGGGGGACCGTCGTCGCCCAGGTGTCCGGCGACCTGTCCGACAACCCTCTCGCGATGGTGTGCGCCCTCTTCTCCGGTTGGGGCACCCTGGGCTTCGCCCTGTTGGTGGGCAGCCACCTCAGCGGTCGGCTGTCGTCGCAGCGGTTGTACTGCTGGGTGGCCGTGCTCGTCGGGGTGGAGGCGTACGTCGCGGCGCTGACGGCCCGGTCCGCGCCGCTGGTCGCCCTGGTGTTCTTCGTCGCCGCCGCCGGGGCGGTCTGCGGGGTCTTCCGGCTGCGTCACCTCCTGCTCTGGGCGGTGGTGCTCCTGCTCGCCTGGCCCGCCATGTTCGCCCAGCGCAACGCCATCCGGGAGGAGCGGGGGGTGGCGGTGGACACCCAGGTCACCGCTGCCGACCGGCTCCGGCTGGACAGCCAGCTCACCGCCGTGGCGGCGTTCGAGGTGCCGGTCGAGATCGGCCAGCCCGGTGTCGCCGACTACTTCAGGTACGGGCTGGTGCCCCGGGTGCTCGATCCGGACCGGCCGGCGCTGTCCACCGGGCAGCAGATCAACCAGTTCCTCGGCGGGGGGCCGACGTCGGCGTACACCTTCCTGCTGTTGGGCAACATCTGGTTCTTCGACGGGCCCGCCGGCATGGTGGCCGTGCACGCCTTCTGGGCGGGCTTCGTGGCGTTGCTGCTGCGCTGGCGGAGCCGGCCCGGCCCGGTCCGGCTGACGCTGTTCTGCCTGGTCTTCTCCGACGTGCTGCTCTGGTCGGGGACCTATCCCGACTGCACCATCGGGTTCCTGCAACACGTGGTGTCGGCCGCACCGGTCTTCCTGCTGCTGTGGCTGACCCGCAGCGGCCCCGCCGGTCGCGACGACGAGGTGAGGCTGCCGGTGGGTGCCGTCCGGTGACCGTTCCGGTCCGCTCCCGGGCTGGCCGCGCCGGTCCCCCGGATGCCCCCCGACGCGGTCGCCGGGCCCTGCTCGCGCTGGTCGTCGGGGGGCTGTCCAGCGGGGGCAACCTGCTGGTGGCGGTCACCGTCACCCGGCTGGAGTCGATCGGCGGGGTGGGCGAGTTCGCGTTGGCCTTCTCGTGTTACGTGCTCGGCTCCGGGCTGGTGCGCAGCATGGTGACCGAGGCGACGCTGGCGGCGGGGACGGGCGTCGCCACGGCCACCCGACGGGTCGTCCTGCTCGGCGTGCTCTGCGGTGGCCCGGTCGGTGCCGCCGGGGTGGCCTACGGGTCGCCCTATCTGGTCGGGGTGGGCCTCGCCCTGCCGGGCCTGGTGCTCTACGACCACGCGAAGGCGGTCGCCGTCGGGCTCGGCGTCCCGTCGGGCGCGCTGTGGCAGGAGGCGACCTGGGCGGCGGTCACCTGCTGCGCCGCGCTGGCCGGCCTGCTCGGCCTGGTCGACGCGCCGTGGGTGGTGGCCGGCTGGGCGGTCGGCGGCGGCGGCGTGGGCGTGGTCGTCGCGGTCCGGCGCGGCTACGCCCTGCGGCCCGGCTGGTACGTCGACCGGACGCAGCGCCGGGTCGCGCTGGGATTCGGTACGCAGTTCCTGCTCACCACCGGGTCGGCGCAGGTGTCGCTGAGCGCGGTGGCCGCCTTCGCGGGCACCCCGGTGGTCGGCGCGTTGAGCGCCGGGCGGACCCTGCTGGGGCCGGTGAATCTGCTTCTGTCCACCGCGGCCACGCTGACCCTGCCCTACCTGGCCCGCACCCGTACCGCGTCCCGGTCGGTCCGGTCCCGGGCGGCCGTGCGGGTCTCGCTGCTGGTGGCCGTCGGTGTCCTGCCGATGACGGCGGCGGTCGCCCTGCTGCCCGACCCGCTGGGCAGGATGCTGCTCGGCGGCAACTGGGAACTGGCCCGTAGCCTGCTGGTGCTGCTGGCGCTGGAGAGCCTGTTCGCGGTGCCGGCCGCCGTCGGCTTCGCCGGGCTGCGGGTGGAGCAGGCGAGTCGCCGGGCGATCCTGCTCGGCGTCCTGCTGGGCGGGCTGCGGGTGCCGGTGGTCGTCGGTGCGGCGGTCCTGGGCGGGGCGGTCGGCGCGGCGGGCGCTCTCGCGGCGCTGGCCCTGGTCAGCGCGGTCGCCTGGGCGGGCAGCTACCTGCTGCTGCTGCGGCGGGTGGCCGGCCACCCGCCGGCCCACCGGGGGGATGGCCGGTCCCACCCACCGGCTCACCGTCGACACCACCCGGTCCCACCCATGGGCTGATCGGGAGCGGAACCGGGTGGCGTCGGCCGGGACGACGGCTCAGCCGACGGCCGCCAGGGCGGCGCGGACGCGTTCCACCACCGTCTTGACCCCCGGCTCGGTCAGCTCCGGATACGTGGGCAGGTTGATGCCCCGCCGGCTCAGGTCGACGGTCACCGGGCAGTGCGCCGTCGGATCGTGGTGGGCGGGCAGCTCGGGGATCGGCACGAAGAAGGGCCGGGTCTCCACGCCGAGCCGGTCCAGCGCCAGCGCCAGCGCGTCCCGGGAGGTGGCGTCCCCGGCGGGTCCGACCAGGAAGCAGGCCATCCACGGCGCGCGGCGGACGCCGGCGAGCACCGGCTGGGCCGACAGCGACGGCTCGTCGGCGAGCTGCGCCTCGTAGCCGGCGATCACCGCGTCCCGCCGGGCGATGATCTCGTCGGCCCGGTCGAGCTGGGCGCAGAGCAGCGCGGCGGACAGGTTCGTCATCCGGTAGTTGTAGCCCAGCACCGGGAAGTAGTACCGCCGCCGCGGGTCCATGCCCTGGTTGCGCAGCAGCCGCATCCGCTCGGCCAGCGCGGTGTCGGAGGTGGTCACGCAGCCGCCCTCGCCGGCGGTGATCACCTTGTTGCCGAAGAACGAGAAGGTCGTGGCGTCGGCCAGGGAACCGGTCGGCTCCCCGTCGAGGGTGGCCCCGAAGGACTCCGCGGCGTCGGCCACCAGGAGCAGGCCGTGCCGGTGGCACAGCGCACGCAGGGCCGGGTAGTCGGCGGGGTGGCCGTACAGGTCGACGGCGACGACCGCCCGGGTGCGTGGCCCGATCGCCGCGGCGACCGCGGCCGGGTCGACGCACCAGCTCTGCGGCAGGACATCCACGCAGACCGCCCGCGCCCCGCAGTACGCGACGGCGTTCGCGGTCGCCACGTAGGTCAGCGCGGGCACGATGACCTCGTCGCCCGGACCGATGCCGGCGGCGGCGAGGACCAGGTGCAGGGCGACCGTGCCGTTGGCGGTGGCGACCGCCGTACCGGCGGCGCACCGGCGGGCGAAGCGGTCCTCGAAGTCGGTGAGGAAGGGGCCCTGGGAGGAGACCCAGCCGCTGCGCACGGCCTCGACGACGTACCGTTCCTCCAGGTCGGACAGGCTCGGACGGGCCACCGGATAGCGGTCGTCGGTCAGGCTCACGAGGGTTCCTCCCCGGTCAGTTCGGCGGCGAACGCCGAGCGCGGCATCGGTCCGGGCCGGCCGTCGGCCACCCAGCGCAGCACGTCGAGGTAGTCGCCGCCGGTCGCCGTCCAGGTGCGGGTGGCCAGCCGGCCGTCGGCGTGCCGGGCGGCGGCGGCGTAGTGCGCCCGGTCGGCCAGCAGCCGGTAGACCGCCTCGGCCAGCGAGGCGGGGTCGGTGGCCCGGAAGACGGCCGCCTCGGCCCCGGTGAACTCCAACTGCGCCAGCAGCGGCTCGGCGTCCGCGCAGGCGACGGGCAGGCCCCAGCTGAACGCCTCCAGCATGGCACCGCTCGCCGCCTCCCACAGCGACGGGATCACCACCGCGTCGGCGCGGGCGTAGAGGGCGTTCAGCTCGTCGAGGGTGACGAAACCGGGAAAGGAGACCCGGCCGCGCAGGTCGGGCTGCGCGGCGCGGGCGAGCAGCCGGCTGGCGTCCGGCTCGACCAGCGGCCCGGGGCAGACCAGCCGGCACTGCGGCAGCAGCGCCATCGCCTCCAGCAGCGTCGCGTGGTTCTTGTGGCTCGCGGTGGACGACGGGTAGAGCAGCAGGCCCGGTTCGGGGCGCGCGGCGGCGCGGGCGGGCGCGGGTTGGAACGTCGGGGTCGGGATGAGCGCGGTCCGCTCCGCCGCCTCGGGGAACAGCCGCAACATCTCCCGGTACGGGTGCGGCCAGGTGACCACCACGGCGTCGGCGCGGGCCACGTTCTCCCGGACCACCGCGGCGAAACCGGGGGCGTGGAAGGCGGCCAGCAGGTGCCGCAGGTCGTGCACGACGACGACGGACGGGCCGGGACCGATCGGGGCACTGTGGAACGGGTGGAGCGTGACGTCCGCGCCGCGCTGCCGGGGCACCGAACGCTGCCGGACCGCGTTGACCGCCCGGCGTACGGCGAGGGAGTCGCGGACCCGGGTCGGTGTCCACCGGCGCAGCAGTTGCCCGCCGGCGGTGTCCGAGCGCAGCGGCTGGGTGACCTCGGCCCAGCCGAGCCGGTCGGCGGGCACCTGCTCGCGCCACCGGTCCAGGGTGCCCCGCAGGATGTTCACCCGCAGCTCGCATGAGGTGTCGGCGGCCATGCCGGTGAGCAGGCCGTAGGTGAACGCCTCGACGCCGGCGGCGTGGCCCGGCCGGATGGGGGTGGCCTCGACGGTGATCCTCATCGGTCCACCCGCACCAGGCGTCCCATCCGCTCGTCCTCCAGCAGTTGCCGGTCGGCGTCCACCATGATCCGTACCAGGTCGCCGAAGAGGGTCTTGGGCGCCCAGCCCAGCCGCCGCCGGGCCTTGGTGTAGTCGCCGATGAGCGCGTCGACCTCGGCCGGGCGGAAGTAACGGGGGTCGATCTCGACGTACCGTTGCCAGTCGAGCCCGACCCGGTCGAAGGCGGCCTCGACGAACTCCCGCACCGAGTGCCCCTCGCCGGTGGCCACCACGTAGTCGTCGGGGGTGTCCTGTTGCAGGGACAGCCACATCGCCTCGACGTACTCCGGGGCGTAGCCCCAGTCCCGGACGGCGTCGAGGTTGCCCAGGTAGAGCTTGTCCTGGATGCCGGCCTCGATCCGGGCGACCGCACGGGTGATCTTGCGGGTGACGAAGTTCTCGCCCCGCCGGGGGCTCTCGTGGTTGAACAGGATGCCGTTGACGCAGAACATGTCCCACGACTCACGGTAGTTGACCGCCGTCCAGTAGGCGTAGACCTTGGCGCACGCGTACGGGCTGCGGGGGTGGAACGGGGTCTGCTCGCGTTGCGGGGGCGGGGCGGAACCGAACATCTCCGACGAGGACGCCTGGTAGAAGCGGCAGTCGACGCCGGCCGCCCGGGCCGCCTCCAGCATCCGCAGGGCACCGAGCCCGGTGACGTCGGCGGTGTAGCCGGGGATGTCGAAGGAGACGCGGACGTGGCTCTGCGCGCCGAGGTTGTAGATCTCGTCCGGCCGGATGTCGCGGATCAGCGCGGTCAACGACGCCGGGTCGGACAGGTCGCTGTAGTGGAGGAACAGCCGGGCCTCGCCGTCGCGGGGATGGACGTCGACCCGGTCGATCCGTTCGGTGTTGAACGAGGACGACCTTCGCTTTATCCCGTGCACCGTGTAGCCCTTGTCGAGTAGGAACTCGGACAGATAACTACCGTCCTGACCGGTGGTGCCGGATATGAGTGCCACTCGCGACATGGGGGTCCTCTCGGGCCGGGTCAGATGTGTGTTCGCCGACTTCCTTATACCGGCTTACACCCTGCTTGCTGCGGGTTTTGCGGCTAATGTTCGACAGCTTCGCGATAATTGCGGAACGCAGTCACGAAAAGCGTCTCCGCTCGTTGAGCCACTCAGTTTCGTGTCTTCAGCGAGGAGCGAGGATGGCCGGCGACACCAGCCCCGCGACGGAAGTCGACGAACGGTTGGCCGAAGCCGACGGGAAGAGTTTCCGGGTCCTCGTCACGGCCGGCTACTTCAGCCCCGGCTGGCGCGCCGGAGGACCCGTGCGATCCCTGTCCGACGTGCTCGACACGGCGAGCGCCGGTGTCGCCACCGTCCTGCTGACCCGCGACCGCGACCTCGGTTGCCCCGCCGCCTATCCCGGCCTGTCCGGCACCTGGGTACGCCGGGGCCGCACCGACATCTTCTATCTCGGCCCACGGCACCCGGCGCACTGGCGGACGCTCTGGCGCTCGCTGCGCTCGGCCCGGTTCGACCTGCTCTACGTCAACAGCGTCTGGTCGGTCTTCTCGATCATGCCCATCGTCGCGGCCCGGCTCGGCCTGCTGCGGGCGGAACGCATCCTGGTGGCCCCCCGGGGCGAGTTCGGCGCGGCCGCCCTCGGCCTGCACCGGCTGCGCAAGCGGGTGTTCCTGGCCGGCTGGCGGTGGATGCTGCGGGGCCCCCGGGTGCTGTGGCACGCCACCGGCCCGCAGGAGGCCGCCGACATCCGCCGGGTGCTGCCCCGGGCCCGCATCGGGGTGGTGGCGATCGCCCCCGGCCCCGAGCCGCACCCCGCCCCGGCCGAGCTGCCGCCCGCCGACCACATGCGGCTGGTCTTCATCAGCCGGATCTCCCCGATGAAGAACCTCGACCTGCTGCTCGCCGCGCTCGCCCACGTCCGGGCCCCGGTCCGGCTGGACGTCTACGGCCCGGTCGAGGACCCGAGGTACTGGCAACGCTGCCGGGAACTGTGGGCGGCCCTGCCGGACCCGTCGGTGGTCAGCTACCGGGGTGAGCTTCCCCCCGGGCAGGTCGGCCCGACGTTCGCCAGGTACGACGCGTCCGTCCTGCCGACCCGGGGCGAGAACTTCGGCAACGCCATCGCGGAGAGCCTCGCGGCGTACTGCCCGGTGATCTGTTCGGACCGGACGCCGTGGACGTCCGTGCTGCACGACGGCGGTGGGCAGGTGCTCACCGAGCTGACCCCGGCGGCGCTGGGCGCGCTGCTCACCCGGAGCGCCACCGCCCCGCCCGCCCAGCGACGCGCGGCGCGGCTCAGCGCGGGGGAGGCCTACCGCCGGTGGCGGCTCAGCCGGCCCCGGGTCAGCGTGCTCGACCAGGCGTGGCGGGCGGTCGACGAACCGCCGCACCGGGTGCCCCCGCAGGGCCGGATGTCGTGACCACCGCCGACCCGTCCGGCCGGCGGTGCCCGCAACCACCGAGACCAACCACGAGGAGACGTCCGTGACCCGGGTGATGACCGTCGTCGGGACCAGACCGGAGATCATCCGCCTGGCCCGGGTGATCGACACGCTGGACCGCACCGTGGAGCACACGTTGGTGCACACGGGACAGAACTGGGACCCGGCGCTGTCCGACATCTTCTTCACCGAGCTGGGCGTACGCCCGCCCGACCGCTTCCTGCGGGCCGACACCCGGTCGCTCGGCAGCCTGCTCGGCGCGGTGCTGGTCGGCACCGAGAAGGCGATCGGCGAGCTGCGACCGGACGCGCTGCTGGTGCTCGGTGACACCAACAGCGCCATCGCGGCGCTGATGGCCCGGCGGATGAAGGTGCCCGTCTACCACATGGAGGCGGGCAACCGCTGCTTCGACCTCAACGTGCCGGAGGAGACCAACCGGCGGCTGGTCGACCACGTCGCCGACTTCAACCTGGTCTACTCCGAGCACGCCCGGCGCAACCTGCTCGCCGAGGGCCTGCACCCCCGCCGCATCCTGCACACCGGCTCACCCATGCGGGAGGTGCTCGACCACTACCGGCCACAGATCGAACGGTCCACCATCCTGGCGCAGCTCGCCCTCGAACCGGGCGGCTACTTCGTCGTCAGCGCCCACCGCGAGGAGAACGTCGACCACCCGGACCGGCTCCGGCGGCTGCTCGACTGCCTGTGCGCGGTACGCGACGAGTGGCGGCTGCCGCTGCTGGTCTCCACCCACCCGCGTACCCGCAAGCGGCTGGAGGTGCTCGCCGTCGACGGCACGCTCCTGGACGGCATCACCTTCCACGAGCCGTTCGGCTTCTTCGACTACGTGACCCTGCAACGGCACGCCCGGTGCACGCTGTCCGACAGCGGCACCGTCAGCGAGGAGGCGGCGATCCTCGGCTTCCCGGCGGTGACCCTGCGGGAGTCCATCGAACGCCCCGAGGCGCTGGACGCCGGGGCGATCGTGATGACCGGCCTCGACCCGGCCGGCGTGGTGGAGGGCGTACGGGTCGTGGTGGACCAGGTGGCGACCGGTCCGGTCGACTGCCCGCCGGACTACCGGGTCCCGGACACCTCACGCCGGGTGGTCGACTTCATCCTGTCGACCGTGCGCCGGCACCACGACTGGGCGGGCATCCGCCGCTGACCCGGGCGTCACCGGCCGGGCGGGCACCCCGGTGACCACCGTGCCCGCCGGGACGTCCCGGGTCACGCACGCGCCCGCGCCCACCACGGCGTCCCGACCGACCCGCAGTCCCGGCAGGACGGCGGCGGTGGTGCCCACCATGACGCCGTCGTCCAGCCGGCAGTAGCCGGAGACCGCGGCGAGCGGATTGACCGAGACGTGGTCGCCGAGCACACTGTCGTGCCCCACGGTGCAGTTCTGGTTGAGGTGCACCTGACGGCCCAGCACCACGTTCGTCGTCACCCGGGCCCCGCCGGCCGCGAACAGCCCCTCCCCGAAGACGCAGTCCGGCCCGATCTCGGCAGCCGGGTGCACCACCGTGGCGGCGGGTAGGCCGTACCGGGCGAGGGCCCGGTCGGTCTCGCGGCGCAACCGGGGATGCCCGACGCCCAGCGCCACCGTCAGGCCCGCCGGGCCACCGGCGAGCCAGCGGGTGGGGCCGAGGAAGGGGACACCGAGCCGCCGCACCCGGGCCACGTTCTCCTCGGTCGGGTAGTCGTCGACGAAGCCGAGGACCCGCCACGGCCGCGTACCTGCCGCGCGGGCGTTGAGCAGCCGAATTACCCCGAACATCTCCCTGCCCATCCCGCCCGCGCCTACGATCACTACGTCGGTCGTCAACCGTTGCCCCCTCGGCCACGGGGAGCGCCGGTCGCGCTCCGCCCGCCACGCCCGCAACGCACCGCCGGTGCCTGCCCGGCGTGGACGGCGGTACGGGTCGAGTCCACGGCCTGTGGACGCACCCCTCCCCTCGACTGCGACCTCCCGCCCGGGTCGGGCCCTGCGGCCACGGCCCGCGCGGTGTCGACATCCCTACGGGACGCCGCTTCTCGGGCGGCACGGTGAAGGTGGACCGATGGTGAACAAGTTGACAAGGCTGCCCTCCCTGGACGTCGCCGGCACGCCACGACGGTCCGTGGGCACCTACCGGGTGGTCGCGACCGCAGGGGTGTTCGAGCCGGGCTTCCGGGGCGGCGGCCCGATCCGCTCGCTGCGGTTCATCCTGGACACCCTGCCGGGGGATCTCGACGTCACCCTGATCACCCGGGACCGGGACCTTGGCTCGTCAGCACCGTACCCCGGTCTGTCCGGAACGCTGCTGCGACGCGACGGGCGGTCCGCCGTCTTCTACCTGAACCCGTGGGCGCCCCGGCACTGGGTCCGGCTGGTCCGCCACGTCCGGGCCCGTCCGGTCGACCTGCTCTACGTCAACAGCATCTGGTCGTTGTTCTCGGTACTGGCGATCCTGGCGGCGGCGTTGCGTCTGGTCCGGGTCGGGGCCGTCCTGGTCGCCCCGCGCGGCGAGCTGTCGCCCGGCGCCCTGGCGATCAGGTCGACCAAGAAGCGGATCTTCCTGGCGCTGTGGGCGCCGCTACTGCGTCGGGCGCGGGTGCGCTGGCAGGCGTGCAGCGTGCTGGAGGAGCGGCAGATCCGGGCCAACCTGCCGTGGGCGCAGGTGATGGTGAACGGCAACGAGAGCCCGATCCCGGCGGACCCGCCTCCACCCGTCGTCATGCACGACGGCCCCCTGCGACTGGTCTTCGTAGGCCGGATCTCGCCGATGAAGAACCTGTCCACCGCCCTGGAGGCGGTCGCCGGCGTCACCCGGCCGGTGGAGTTCGACATCTTCGGCCCGCCGGAGGACCCGCACTACTGGTCGCGCTGCCGACGGCTCATCGCGGCCATGCCGGGACACGTCCGGGTCCGCTACCTCGGCGAACTCGTGGCGGCGGACGTCATGCCGACGTTCAGCCGGTACGACGCCTTCCTCTTCCCCACCCTCGGCGAGAACTTCGGCCACGTGATCCTGGAGAGCCTGGCCTCGGGCTGCCCGGTCGTCTGCTCGGACAACACGCCGTTCAGCGACCTGATCGCCGACACCGGCGGGATGGTGGTCCGGCCGGCGACGGCGGCCGGCCTCAGCCGGGCCCTGGACCTGCTCGCCGACCGGACACCCGCCGAACGCGCCGAGGCCAAGGCCACCGCCGGGCGGCGCTACCGGCACTGGCGGCAGCGGCACCGGGAACTGAACGTGCTGGAACACGCCCGCCAGTTCTGCCGCTGACCGCCGAGGGCGGTGGCCACCCGTCACCGGGGCCGTACCCGGCTCGTTGTGCCAGTGACCGGACCCGGCTGGTGCCGGCAGCCCGTGACCGTACCCGACCTGCGATCGAGGACAGCCAGTGCCCAGTCGTGTTCGTACGATGGCCCGGCGCGTACGGGACCATCTGGCCGCGTCCCGCGACCCCGAGGCGTTCGTCAGGTCCCTGGGGGTCAACCTCACCGGCCGGGTCAGGTTCTACGGGGTCAACCGGGCGATGTTCGGCTCGGAACCCTGGCTGATCACCATCGGCGACAACGTCTACGTCACCTCCGAGGTGCAGTTCATCACCCACGACGGTGGCACGCTGATCCTCCGCAAGGAGTACCCCGACCTCGACTGGACCGCGCCGATCACGATCGGCGACGACGTCTACATCGGCATGCGCGCGATGATCCTGGCGGGTGTCACCATCGGCAACCGGTGCGTCATCGGGGCCGGTTCGGTGGTCACCCGGGACGTCCCGGACAACACCGTGGCGGCCGGCGTCCCGGCCCGGCCGGTGCGCACCACCGACGAGTACCTGGAACGGCTGCGGGCCAAGTCGCTGGGCATCGGGCACCTGCCCGTCCCGGCCAAGCACGAGGCGATGAAGCGGATCTACGGCGTCCCCACCGGCTGACGCCGACGACGCCCCGCCCGATCACCCGACCGCCTGCTCGGCCGCCGGGTCAGGCCCGCCGGTAGGCGACCTGCGGCGGGGGGAACCCGTGCACCCCACCGATGTTGATCGCCCCCAGCGCTCCGGTCACCGCGCTCACCTCGTAGCCGAACCGGTCGCCGGTCATCGCCGCCGCCGTCGAACCCAGGTTCAGCACGGTGGCGCAGCCGACGCCACCGGCCCGCACCGTGGGCGCGGTGCCGCCACTGACCTGCCACACCTGCGCGTACCAGTGCCAGCCGGCCGGCAGCAGGACGGGCGCGCCCAGCACCGACTCCTTCACCCCGACGGTGGTGACGGCCACGGTGCCGAAGTCGGCGACCGGGCCGAGCAGGGCGGGCCGACCGGTGGCCGGGTCGTGGGCGTACACGCCGTGGCGCAGCACACCGGTGCCGACCCGGGTCACCTCCACGCACGCCCGGTCGACCGGGGTCGGCTCGGCCAGGAAGAACGGGTGCAGCAGCAGCCGCTGGTAGGCGCCGGTACAGGTGCTCTCCACCGTCGGGCCGGACCGGACGAGGAAGTAGCCGCCCCGGGCCCGGGACGCCCCCGGCAGCGGCTGCGGCAGGGCCTCGTCGGGGTCCGCGCGCCACGTCCCGTACCCGGGGGAGGCCGGCACGGCGTACGGCACCCCGGCGACGGTGACCCGGTCGGGCACGGTGAGGTTCGTCGCGCCCACCGGGACCAGCAGCCGGTGGAACAGCTGCGGCGCGGCCAGCTCGGCCTGGGCGACGGTGCCGACCCGTTCGATCACCACGAAGTCGTCGTCGCCGGTGGAGACGACGAGTTCGGTGGCGGTCGACGGCGGGGCCAGGTAGCGGCGGTAGGCGGTCCCGGTCACCGACTCCCCGGCGGCCAGGGTGCGCCCCCACACCAGTTGCGGGTAGTTCTTCTTCAGACTGGAGCTGATGAACCAGCTCTTGGCGGTGGTGTAGCGGGCGCGGACCTGCGGCACCCCGTCCGCGACCGGCAGCAGTCCGACGGCGATGCCCCACTGCTGCACGCCGCCGCCGCTGACCACCCACTGGGTCATGCTGGCCGCCGGCATCCTCCGGTCGACGAGGGCCGCCGGGGTGACGTCGGTGAGCGCGGCGAGGGTGTCGATGTTGGCCCAGACCGACCAGTTCAGGCCGCCGGCCACCCCCACGTTCGGCATGAACTGCCGGCGGGACCCGCCCGTCACCGGCGTCAGCGGCGCGCACTGGGTGACGCCCGCGTTGAGGGCGAACCGGGTCAGGGCGGTCACCGTCTGGGTGACGAGCAGGCCGCCGCCGGGCGACCAGCGGTAGACGTTGGCGATCCGGCACAGCGACGGGATCCTGGGCATGATCGTGGCGATCGGGGTGCCGACGTTCGCCCGCGCCGTGTCGATCATCCCCTGGTAGGACGGGATGAGGTAGGACTCCCGGATCACCAGTTCCAGGCCTGTCGACCGACCGTCGGGCACCGGCCGCCCGTCGAGTTCGACGGCGACCGTGTGCGAGTGGGTGGCGGGGCGGATCTGCACGTCCGGGGTGAGATTGGTGATCGGCACGGTGGTCCGGTTGGTCGCCCCCGAGACGTGGGTGAGCGGCCCGGCCGGCTTCACCCGGGCACCCTGCGCGATGCCGTCCACCACGGTGTACGGGTTGCCGAACAGCAGGCTGCTGGCGTTGGTGACGGCCAGCAGGGTGAAGATGCGGGTCCCGTCGCTCCACTGCGACCCCACGTCGGCGGTCGTCTTGCCGTGGTTGGCCACCACGATCTGGTTGCCGACGTTGTAGCCGTGGTTGCCGCCGACGTAGGACCAGCCGGTGTTGATCGGGCAGTTGTCGTCGGAGGTGTCGTGGATGCGGGTGCCGACGGCGGACATCACCGGCCACACCTGGGCGTCGGTCGCGGTCGAGGGCACGAGGCTCACCTGCGGCAGGCCGGAGTGCCACAGGCCGACCATCCCCTGGGGGTACGCGAGGTTGGCCGGCATCACCACGTCCCGGGTGGCGTCGAACCGCGACCTGACCGACATCAGGGCGTTGGACCGGTAGACGATCAGCTCGGGCATCCCCCACCTCCACGACGCACGACGATGCAGTCACTGTGCGCGTTTGCGCAGCTCACGGCGTTTTTCGGTCGGCTCCCGGACAGCACCGTCGGCCGTTCGGCGGATGCCGGCCCGCCCGGAGGCCGACGTCCCCGCCGTGGGCAGGGTGAATTTCGCGTCGCCGCCGTAACGTGCCGCGTCCCGGCTCGATGTACAGGTGATGTGCGTACATGGGGGTGGTTCATGCGCATTCTGATCACGGGTGGCGCGGGTTTCATCGGCGCCAACCTGGCCCGCGCCGCGCTCGGCGAGCCGGCTGTCAAGGAGGTCAGCGTCCTCGACGACTTCTCGGTGGGGTTGCGGGGCAACCTCGCCGGGCTGGACGTCGACCTCGTCGAGGGGTCGATCCTGGACCCGGCGGCCCTGGACGCGGCGATGGCGGGCCGGGAGGCGGTGGTCCACCTGGCCGCGCTGCCCAGCGTGCCCCGGTCGCTGCGCGACCCGCTCGCCTCCCACCACGCGAACGCCACCGGCACGCTGATGGTGCTGGAGGCGGCCCGCCGGCACGACGTGGGGCACGTGCTGGTCGCCTCCTCCTCGTCGGTGTACGGGATGAACCCGGCACTGCCCAAGGTGGAGCTGACCTGGACCCGGCCGATGAGCCCGTACGCGGCCAGCAAGCTCGCCACCGAGGCGTACGCGC
The DNA here is from genome assembly GCF_048594385.1 of Micromonospora sp. Taxonomy (NCBI): domain Bacteria; kingdom Bacillati; phylum Actinomycetota; class Actinomycetes; order Micromonosporales; family Micromonosporaceae; genus Micromonospora; species Micromonospora sp. The sequence goes on from NZ_JBMDWU010000372.1 coordinate 62,149, forward strand.
TGGCCCACCAGGCGTCGTTCGGGCTGCCCACGCTGGCGTTCCGGTTCTTCAACGTGTTCGGCCCCGGGCAGCGCCACGACCACCCGTACGCGGCCGTCATCCCCCGGTTCACCCACGCCGCCCTGCGCGGTGAGCCGGTCGAGGTGCACGGCGACGGCACCCAGTCCCGCGACTTCACCTATGTGGGCACGGTCTGCGAGGTGATCCTCGACGCGCTGCGCCGCCGGGTGCACCATCCGCATCCGGTCAACCTCGCCTTCGGCGCGCGGGCCAGCCTGCTCCAGGTCCTCGACGAGTTGGAGGAGCTGTTCGGCCGGCCGATCGCCCGGGAACACGTGGCACCGCGTACCGGGGACGTCCCGCACTCGCTGGCCGACAACACCGCCCTGCGGGAGTTGTTCCCGGACGTCACCCCGGTGGCGCGCCGGCAGGGACTGCGGGCCACGGCCGAGTGGCTGGCCGAGCGGCTGGCCGTCGCCCCCGCCACCCTCCGGTGACCCGGGCCGTGGGCCGGGCCGCCGCCGGCACGGCCCCCACCGCCGCGACGGCCGCCGCCGCGACGACGACGAACGCCGCGACGGCCACCACCGGTACGACGGCCACCGGTACCACGGCCACCGCCGCGCCGCCGGCCGGCTTCCCGGCGTCGGGACCGGGCCGGGACCGGACCGTCACGGTGGGCATCGCCACCGCGATGGTGGCCAAGGGGATCGGCCTGGCCGCGCCGCTGGTGATGACCCCCGCCTGCTTCCGGTACCTCGGCGAGCAGCGGTACGGCCTGTGGATGGCGATCACCGCGCTCACCGGGATGGCCTGGTTCGCCGACCTGGGGCTGGGCAACGGGCTGCTCACCCGGCTCGGCCAACTGGCCGACGACCCCCGCCAGCAGGCCCGGGAGATCTCCGGCGCGTTCGCCACCCTCGGCGTGGTCGCGGTGCTGCTGCTGACCGCCCTGCTGGTGGTGACGCCGGTGGTGCCCTGGGTGGAGCTGTTCGCCGTCGGTGACCCGGGCGTCGCCGCGCAGACCCCCACCCTGGTCCTGATCTGCTTCGGTGCCTTCGTCGTCAACATTCCGCTCTCGCTGGTCCAGCGGGTGCAGTACGCCCGTGGCCAGATGGTGCAGAGCAACGCCTGGCAGTCGGCCGGGGCCCTGGCCGCCCTGGCCGTGGTGCTCGCCGCCATCACCGCCGGCTGGCCACCGCTGGTGGTCGTCGCCGGTGCGGTGCTGGCGGTGCCGGTGACCAACCTGCTCAACACCGTCACCTACTTCTGGTCCTGCCCGCCGGCACACCGGCCGGGGCCGCGACTCGTGCACCGCGACACCGTCGCCGGCCTGCTCCGGCTGGGCGTGCGGTTCTTCGTGCTCACCACGATGTCGTCGATCGCGCTGAACGTGGACAACCCGCTGGTCGCCAACGTGCTGGGGCTCGCGGCGGCGGCGCACTACGCGGTCGTGGGGAAGCTGTTCGGCGTGCTGTGGGTCTTCGTCGGGCTGGTGGGCATGACGGTCTGGCCGGTCAACGGCGCCGCCCTGGCCCGGGGCGAGGTGGACTGGGTACGCCGCAACACCCGGCGCATGGTGCTGCTCTACGGCGTGGTCGTGGGCTCGGTCGGGTTGGCGCTGGTCGTGACCGGCCACCGGTTGATCGCGCTCTGGCTCGGGTCCGTCGACCGGTCGACGATCCGGCTGCCCGTCCTCGTCGGACTGGCCGGCTGGTCGCTGCTGGTCGCGGTCACCTCCCCGCTGATCATGGTGCAGAACAGCATCGGCCTGCTCCGGCCGCAGTTCGTCGGATGGGCGGCGTTCCTGGTGCTGGCCACCGTGCTCAAGGTCTGGGGGCTGCGCCAGTTCGGCCTGGCCGGGTTGCCGGCGGCGGCCTGCGTCGCGTACCTGTCGACCATGGTGCCGGCCGCGCTGGTGGGCTACCGGCGGGCGCTGGCCCGGTGCGGTCCGTCGTGACCGGCCGGCTGCGGGTGCTGCGGGTCGTCGGCGAGCTGAACTTCGGCGGCACCGAGATGCGTACCGCCGAACTGCTGCCCCGGCTCGCGGCCGGCGGCGTCGACCTGCACCTGGTGACCCTCAGCGACCGGATCGGCCCGGGACCACTGGCCGACGTGGTCGCCCGGCACGGCGGCAGCGTCACCGCGATCCCCCTCGACCCGCGCTTCCCGCTGCGGTTCCTGCGGCTGCTTGGGCGGCTGCGCCCAGACGTGGTGCACGCCGACTGCGCCAACTTCTCGGGTGTGCCGCTCGCGCTGGGCGCGCTGCGCGGCGTACCTGGGCGGGTCGCGCACTTCCGGGGCGACGACAACGCCTCGCGCACCCTGCGCCGCCGGGTCTACCGGTGGGTCTGCGGGCGGCTGCTGCGCGTCTGCGCCACCGACATCCTCGGTGTCTCGCCCAGCTCGCTGACGTTCGGTTACCACCCGGGCTGGCGTGCCGACCACCGGTGCCGGGTGGTGCTCAACGGGCTCGACCTCGACCGGCTCCGTCGCCCCAGCCCCGACGACCTGCGGGCCCTGATCGGCGCGGGACCGGCCGACCTGGTCTGCGTGACCGTGGGCCGGGCCTCACCCGAGAAACGCCGCTGGCTGCTGCCGCCGATCCTGGCCGCGCTGCGTGACCGGGGCGTGTCCGCGCATGCGGTGCTCGTCGGGCCGGGTGACCCGGCCGACGACGAGCGGGTCCGCGCGGCGGCCGACGCCGCCGGGCTGGGCGACCGGGTGCACCTGCTGGGTCCCCGCGACGACGTGGGCGGGCTGCTGCGGCAGGCCGACGTCGTCGTCCACCCGTCCTGCCTGGAGGGGCTGCCCGGGGGCGTGCTGGAGCCCGTCGCGTTGGGCGTCGGCACGGTCGCCGCCGACCTGCCGGGCGTGCGTTTCATCGACGAGCGGCTGCCCGGCGTGACCGTCGTCGGGGTCGACGCCCCGCCGCAGGTGTGGGCGCGGGCGGTGGGCCGGGCGGCGGCGTACACCGCGTCGACCGCCCCCGCGGTGGCCGCCGACCGGTTCTTCCAGAGCCCCTTCGCCATCGACACGGCAGCCACCACCCACCTGGAGATCTACCACCGGTGGGCGGCGGCCCGCCCCGGGCGGGACCGCACGCCACGACAGAGCAGCCGGCCACCGGTCGGCTCGGGACGGTGACAGAGATGAACGAACAGACCGTGGTCGTGAACCCGCGACCCCTGCCCGACGGCGGACCGACCGGGCGCACCGGCCCACCGCGTCCGCTGCTCGTCGGGGCCTACGCCTTCCCGCACGGCGACGCCACCTCCAATCGGCTGTTGCAGCTCGCCCGGTCCGCCGCGCCCGAGGGCACCCGCACGCTCGTCGTCAACGACTGGCCCTGCGAACTGGCCTTCCCCGCCCGGCCACCCGAGCCGGCCGGCGTCGACCTGGTCACCCTGCGCGTGCGGGGCCGGCACCGGCTCACCCGGCTGCCGGCCCGGCTGGCCCGCCCGGTCCGCGTGCTGCGGGCCGCCCGCCGGCAGGGGGTACGCCGGGGCGACGTGAACGTGGTGCTGCTCCCGATGGCGCTGATGACGCTGGGCAACTGGACGGTCCTGCGGCTCGCGCTGCGCTGCCCGGTGGTGGTCGACGCCAGCGAACGCCACGACCGGCGGCAGTTCCGCCACGGCTGGCTCACCCCGTACTACGTCCGGCACCGCTGGTCGACGTTCCTGGCCACCCGGCTGGTCGACCGGGCCACCGCGGTCTCCACCACGTTGGCCGGCTACCTCACCGGGCACGGGATGACGGTGCTGGTGGTGCCGCCGCAGGTGGACTGCGACGACTTCCCGACCTCCCGGCCACCCGCGCTCGCCACCGGCCTGCGCCTGCTCTACGCCGGCACCCCCGGCCGCAAGGACATGCTGGACGTGATCCTGCGCGGGATCAGCCGGCTCACCCCGCAGCAGCAGCGCCGGGTCAGCCTCACCATCGCCGGGGTCACCCGCGAGGACGCCGCCACCCACTCCGACCTGGACGTCTCGGTCCTCGACGGGATCGTGGCCGAGGTGCGGTTCCTCGGTCGGGTGCCCCGCGACACCGTGCTGACGCTGCTCGCGGAGTCGCACTTCTCGATGCTGGTCCGCCCCACCGGCGGGTACGCGGCCAACGGTTTCCCGTCCAAGGTGCCGGAGAGCCTCGCCGCCGGCTGCCCGGTGCTGCTCAACCACACCAGCGACCTGGCCGCCCACGTGCACGACGGCGTCGAGGGGCTGGTGCTCGACGGCAACGGCCCCGACGACGTGCGGTGGGGGATCGAGCGGGCGCTGCGGCTGCGCGACGAGGAGTGGACGGCGATGAGCCGGGCCGCCCGGTCCCGGGCCCGTGGGTCGTTCGACCACCGCGCCTGGCGGGCCGAGGTCAGCGCCTTCCTGGTGGCCGACGAGCGGCGCTGAGCCGGGCACGGAAGAAGCGGTGGGCGTCCCGGTCGGGACGCCCACCGTCGGGTTACCTCAGCGCAGGGCGGGGACCGGCAGGCGGGTCAGGTCGCCGGCCGGGGCAGCGCCCCCCGGCGGGGCCGCCGTCGTCAGGGTCGCCGCCGGGTCCGCGTCCGGTCCGTCGGCGTCGGCGCGTTCGCCGGGCAGGTGCAGCAGCACCCCGGCGACCACGCACCAGAACACGTACGGGTACGTCTGCCCGGTGCCGAAGATGGCCGACTCGGTGATCTGGATCAGCAGACCGGTGACGACGAGCCAGACCAGCCCGGAGTCGGCCCGGCGCACCGGGGAGCGCAGGGCGACCCGTCCGACGGCCAGCAGCAGCAGCACCAGCGGCGCCACGGCGGCGAGCCCCAACTCCAGCAGCAGTTGCAGGTAGCTGTTGTGCACCACGCTCACCCCGGTCCCGAAGGACTCGTCGAGGCTGGCGAGGGCGAACAGGTGGTTGCGGGAGGCGTACCCGAAGCCCAGGGTGGGGCGGTTCTGCCACCACAGGTCCACGGTGGCCTGCCACATCTCGGTGCGACCGTTGGACAGGTCACCGCCGGTGGGGTCGGTGAAGCGCAGCATGAGCTGCCGCACCCAGGGGCCGGTGAACAGGACCGGCAGCAGGTTGAACAGGTACGCCACCAGCAGCCCCACGGCCAGTCCGGCACCCAGCCGGACCACCCGACCCAGCCCGTTGCGCAGCACGACCCAGCAGGCCCCGGCGAGCACGGCGATCAGACCGGTGCGGGACTGCGACAGCAGCAGGCAGGCGACGGCCGGCACCATGCCGAGCAGTTCCACCCGCCGGCGGGACTGCCGGTAGACCGCCCAGCCCAGCGGCGTGGTCAGGGCGCAGACGATGCTGAGCATGTTGGGGTTGTTGTAGAGGCCCTCGAACCGGTCGGTCCGCGACAACGCGGCGACGAGCGTGCCGTCGGTGAACCCGACGCCGAGGCTGATCAGGGCGGACCCGCTGAGCACCAGGTAGACCATGCGCAGGTCGGCCAGCATGACCGCCCGGTCGGGCCACCGGCGGCGGACCAGGACGTGCACCAGCGCGGCCAGCAGGAGCAGCGCCACCCCCCGTTGCAGGGTCTCCAACGGCACCACCGACCAGGTGAAGCTCACCGTGGCCAGGCCGGCCATCGCCCACAGCGCGCCGACGAGCAGGCGGGTCCACGGGTCGACCTGCGCCACCGTCCGGCCCGGCGCGCCCAGCGCCCAGACGATCAGGGCGGCCACCGCCGCGTACCGGGGATAGAAGCTGGCCTCCACCAGGCCCGGCAGCTTGGACGAGGCGCAGACCAGCAGCGCCATGGTCAGGCCCAGCAGCCAGCGCCAGCCGTCCATCTGCTGCGCGAGCGCGAACAGTGCGAGCAGCAGCAGCGCCACCGCGCCGACCGCGATCAGCGGGACGGTGACGCTGGCGACGGTGGTGACCACCACGGCCAGGACCGCCCCGACGACCAGGCACAGTTGACCCACTCGGTTCCCCACGTGATGTCCTTCGACTCCGACGGGCCGGCAGCGCCGGCGATGGTCGTTAGCTGCGTCAGCGCGGTACGCCCGCAAGGCCCGGCCGGGCCGGGTCGGACGCCCAGCGTTCCCGGGCGGCGTGCAGCGCGGTGATCATGTCCGGCCAGCTCGGCGGACGGTAACCGGTGGCGCGGGCGAGGGCGTCCGCGCGCATCGACCGGTCGCAGACGAACGTGTCGTCCGGCACCAGCTCACCGGGCCACCCGTACACCTCGGCGACCAGCCGGAGCAGGTCGTACTTCGTGATCGGTTCGGCGGCGACGTGGTAGAGGCCGGTCAGCTCCGGCCGGGGCAGGACCACCGTGCGCAGCAGCCGGGCGAACTCCACGGTCGTCACCCCGCTGTAGACCGCCCGGGTGAAGCCGCGCACCTGACCCCGTTGGGAGAGGAACCAGTCGACCAGGGAGCGGCGGGTGGTCAGCTCGTGCCCGACGATCGACGTGCGCAGGGTCAGCGCCGACGCGCCCGTCGCCTCGCCCAGCAGCTTGGAGCGGCCGTAGAGGTCGGGCGGGTCGGGCAGGTCGTCCTCGAGGTAGCCGCCCCGCCGGCCGGAGAACACGCAGTCGGTGCTGACGTGCACGAGCCGGCCGCCGACCTGTGCGCAGGCGTCGGCCAGCAGGTGGGGGAGGAGCGCGTTGAGGGTGACCGTCGGCACCGCGTCCTGCACGTCCGGCCGCTGCTTGATGACGCCGACGCAGTTGACGACGACGTCGGGTCGCAGCTCGTCGACGAGCCGCCGGACGGCGTCGAACCGGGTGACGTCGCCGGCCGGGACGATGCGGGCCAGCAGGTGCGGGGGGTAGGAACC
>NZ_JBMDWU010000373.1:0-16373 GCF_048594385.1 Micromonospora sp.
CCCCCCGCGGGCGCCGCCCCCCCCCGGGCCCCCACCCCCCCCCGCGCCCCCCCCCGCCCGGCCCCCCCCCGGGGCCGGCGTCGGACGGTCAGTCGTCCCCGTCCCCGTCGACCTCGATCACCTCGGCCGCCGGGCGGCGCGGAGCCGCCGGCAGCTCCGCCGCCGGTGGCCCCCACCCCACCCGGACCACCAGGTACGGCTCGCCCACGTCGGCGAGCAGTTCCCGCATCATCCGGCGCGGCCAGGCCAGCTCGATGGTGTCGCTGATCGGGGCGGTGGACAGCCCCGCCGCGGTCGCGGTGAGCAGCAGCGCCGACAGTGCCTCGCCGCCGCGCAGCCACCCCGCCGGGTCGTCCCGGTCACCGAACAGGATCACGTACGCCGCGCCCCGGTCGAAGTCGGCGCCGGCGGCCAACCCGGCGGCGTCGCCCGGCGCGTAGTCGCGCAGCGGCACCCGGCGCGGCGCCGGCCGCACCGCCGTGCTCGTCGGCACCCCGTCACCGCTGCCGACCGACCGGTGGGTCCACCGGTGCAGCTCCCCCCGGTAGCCGGGATCGGCCAGCTCGGCGTCGGCCGCCCGGCCCGTCGACACGGCCAGCATCGGCATCTGGTCGGTCCGGACCACGTGCAGGTGCGCGCCCTCGGCCTCGACCGCCGCCCGCAACCCGGTCAGCACCTCGTCGGGCACCGGCCGGTCACCGAAGGCCCGCCGGTCGGTGCGCCGCCGGGGGATCGCCTCGGTCAACCGGGCGGCGGCCACGTCCAGCCCACCCGGCCCGGTGGCCCGCAACCGGGCCAGCAGTCCCGGGTCGGCCGGGTCGGGCAGCCGGTCGACCTCGACCCGCCACCCCGCGGCGGCCAGCGCCACCCGGGCGTGGTGCAACACCGCCCCACAGCTCAGGGTGAGCAGTCGCCCGTCCGGGTCGGTGCTGGCCAGTTGCCGCGTCGGGTCGGCGTGCAACGCCAACCGTCCCCGGGCGACCCGCCAGCGCCACGGTTGGGTGTTGAACACCGACGGCGCGTACCGGGACAGCTCGGCGGCGGCGGTCAGTTCGCGTACGGTCGGCACCGGGCCCGGCCGGGTGGACGGCGAGGTCATCGCAGACACCTCCTGGTCGCTCTGCCCCCACCCTGCGCCGCCTCGCGGGTCGCGGACAGGGCCACAGGACCCGACCGGGCGGGCCGGTGGCCCGTCAGCAGCCGGTCCAGCGCACCGGGGTGAGCCGGTCGGTGGTGGTCCAGCCGACCGTCGTGCCGGTGTCGGCGATCGCCTGCGCCTGCACCCCGGGGAACCCGTCGACCGCCCCCGGCAGCGGCGTCACCCCGTCGGGGTGCCACACCGCCCGCAGGCCGAGCACCACCCCACCGGCGGTGACGTCCTGCACCGGCTGCACCGCCGGGTCGACGACGGTGGCCCGCCCGGTGGCCAGTTCCCACCGCACCGGGTGCTGCTGTCCGTCGGGGTCGTCGGCTGTGACGCCGGCCGCCCAGCCGTCCCGGGCCGCGAGCACCCAGGCGTTCGACCTGCCGGGCACGGTGAGCCGGTCGAGCTGCCCGTCGGGGTGGAGCACCCAGCCGGCGTAGGACGACGATCCCGCCGACGCCCGGGCGGAGCCGACAACGGTGCCGTCGTCCAGCACCGCGAGGGCGGCCCCGTCGGGCGGGGTGCCGATCGTCGCGACCGTGCCCGGCCGGTCCGCCGGCCAGCGCAACGGGATTGTGCTTTCGGTCTCCTCCACCGCGCCGTACCCCACGATGTCCCCGCGCCCGTTGATCCCGGTGACCCAGGCGCCCGAGACGCTCCCCGGCACGGGCAGGTCGGTCAGCCGGCCGCCCTGGTAGCGCCACGGCCGCTGCACCGCGGTGACGTAGGCGTTGCCGATCACCACCCCGGCGCTGTTGACGCCCACCACCTCCTCGGCCAGCGCGGTGTCCACGGCGGTGACCCGGGAGCCCTGCCAGAGCAGCAGCGCAGGCTCCCACACCCCGTCGGTGATCCGGGTGCCGATGCCGGCGACGTACCGCCCGGTCGGATCGACGGCCGTGGCCCGGCCGTGGGCCACCCCGGTGGGCAGGGGCAGCGGACGCAGCGCGCACGGGCGCAGACCGTCGCCGCGCGGTGGTCCGGCGGCGGCGGTGCCGGGCAGACCCGGCACGGCGGTCAGCAGGGCGACGACGGCCCCGGCGAGCAAACGGTGACGGATCATGGTGGCTCCGATCGGACGTGGTGGTGGGGGGACCGCGCCCCCGCCCGCCGGTGGGGCGGGCGCGGGCGGGTCGTGCGGTGCGGCCGACCCCGGTGGACCGGGCGTCGGTGACGCCTGTATGACGGGCGAGCCGGGTGCCGGGTTACGCGTTGTCCGAAACGCGACCGCCCGCACGCCGGGCGGCCCGCGCCACGGCTTCCCGCACGCCGGGCGGCATCCCGCCGTGGTCGAGCGGTGCGCCGGGCGCTCCGTGGGTGGGACGGCGGCGGGGAGGTCCGCCCGTGCGGGATCATCGGGGGACCGGTGGAGGGAGAGCGATGGCCTACCTGTTCCTGCTGATCGCGATCGGTGCCGAGGTGGGCGGCACCAGCCTGCTCAAGGCGACGCAGGGGTTCACCCGGCTCTGGCCCACGGTCGGGCTGGCCGTGGCCTACCTGCTGGCCTTCGGGATGCTCGCGCTGGCGGTCCGGGACATCCCGGTCGGGGTGGCGTACGCCATGTGGTCCGGGCTCGGCACCGCCGCGATCGTCGCCGTCGGCGCGGTCTTCCTCGGCGAGCCGCTGAGCCTGACGAAGGTGGTCGGGGTGGGCCTGATCATCGGGGGAGTGGTCGTGCTCAACCTCGGTGGGGCGCACTGAGCCGGCCGCCCCGTCGCGGGGGCGGCCGGCTGCGGCGCGGCTGCTAGCGGCGGCCGGCGGAATGCCGGTGCATCACCTGCCGCCCCCGCACGAACGCCAGCACGATCACCACCAGCAGCGCGACGAGGCCGATGATGGCCAGCCAACGGACCGCCTCCAGCAGCAGCCCGAGCAGGATGAGCGCGCCGCCGACGACACCGACGACCCAGAGCATGGCCCGCATGTCCACCTCCTGTGACTCACTGACCGGGCAGCCTTCCCGTTCCGGGCCGCCGTATGCCCCGCACGTCACCGGGAGCGGGGTCAGTGCGGGTCGGGCCGTCGGTGGGCGACGTAGACGGTGTTGGCGGACTCCCCGCCGGTCAGCGGGTTGGCGAACGGGACGACGTGCGCCTGCCAGGTGGTGAACACCTCGGCCAGCACCCGGCCGAACGCGTCGTCCGGCGGATCGTCCGACCAGAGCGCGAACACCCCGTCGGGCAGCAGCAGGTCGGCCAGCCGGCGCAGTCCCTCGGGGGTGTAGAAGGCGGCGTGGCTGGGGTGCAGCACGTTACGCGGGGAGTGGTCGACGTCGAGCAGCACCGCGTGGAACCGGCGGCCCGGCTGGTCCGGGTCGAAACCGGTGCCGTCGGCGACCGCGGCGAAGAAGTCCGCCCGGACGAACCGGGTCCGGGGGTCGGGGGCGAGACCGGCGGCGAAGGGGAGCAACTGCCTGCGGTGCCAGTCGATGACGTCCTCGATCGTCTCCACCACCAGCACCGAGCGCACCCGCGCGTCCTCCAGCGCGGTACGGGCGGTGTAGCCGAGCCCGAGGCCACCGACCACCACGTCGAGCGGCCCGTCGCCCATCGGGGCCAGCCCCAGCCGGGCCAGTTCGATCTCGGCGACCGGGAAGAGACTGGACATCAGGTAGTCGTCGTCGAGCTTCACCTCGTAGACGTCGACGTCGAGCGTGGGTTCCCGCCGCCGGCGCAGGCTGATCGCGCCGATCGGGGTCTCCCGCCAGGCCAGTTCCTCGAATCGCACGCCCACCGGGCCGTCCCTCCACCGTCGTCGTGCCGGGATGCTACCGGGACGACCGGTTCGCCGATGGTAGCGGCGCGCGGCGGGCAGGCGTCTCCGGGCGGTGGTGGTCCCGTCGCGTCGCCACGCAGGGTCCACGGGACATCGACGCAGCGCATATCCTGTCCGCCGAGGACTCGCGGAAGGGACGCCATGCCGTCGCGGCAGGACCAGCTCCACTCCTACCAGTTCACCGTGCAGCGGGCCGTCGCCGCCCTGGTGATGCGGGAGACCGACCCGGTGCGGTCGCCGTTTCGCCGGCTGGCCGGCGCCGGGCTGGCCAGCGTCCTGGTGGCGGCGATCGGGCTGGGGGGATTCGCCCTCTACGGCCTGTTCGTCGGAGGCGGGTCGACGTGGCGCGACACCGGCGCGGTGATCGTCGAGAAGGAGTCCGGGGCCCGGTTCGTCTACCGCGACGGTCGGCTGCACCCGGTGCTCAACTACGCCTCCGCGCTGCTGATCGTCGGCGCGGACCGGTCCCGGACGGTGCTGGTCTCCCGCCGCTCCATCGAGGGGGTGCCGCGCGGGCTGCCGCTGGGCATCGCCGACGCCCCGGACTCGCTGCCGGCCGCGGGGCGGCTGTCCACCGCGCCGTGGACGGTCTGTTCGCGGCAGCCGGCCGACGCGACGCGGGCCGTACCCCGTTCGGCGTTGCTGATCGGCCGGGAGGCGACCGGCGGGCGGCGGCTCACCGAGGAGGCGGTGCTGGTCCGGCACCCCGACGGCGGGCTGCATCTGATCTGGCACCAGCGTCGGCACCTGCTGCGCGACACCGCCCGGGTGCTCGCCGCGCTGGCGACCACCCGGGAACGCGCGGTCCCCGCCGCCCCGGCCCTGCTCAACGCCCTGCCGGCGGGCGTCGACCTGGCCCCGCCGCCACTGGCCGGGCTCGGCGAGCCCTCGTCCGGGGTCACCGACGCCACGGTCGGGGACGTCTACCTGGTCCGCAACTCCGGCGGCGGCCGGCAGTACGCGGTCGCCGGGCGCGACGGCCTGGCCGGCATCACCGAACTCCAGGCGGCCCTGCTGATGGCCCGCACCGGCCAGGACGAGCCGGCCCCGATCAGCCTGGGCCGGTTCGCCGCGTCGCCCAAGCTGCCCGACCTGGTGCCGACCGGGCCGACCGCCCCGCCACCGGTCCCGCCCCGCCTGGCCGGCGTCGACGGCGGCGCGCTCTGCGCCCGGATCGGCGACGACGGCACGGTCGGCGAGGTACGGGTCGACCCGGTCGTGCCGGATCTCACCGCCGCCCGCGGCACCGACACCCCGGGCGGGGTGCGCGCCGACCAGGTGCTGGTCGAGCCGGGGCGCGGTGCGGTCGTCGAGTCGGTGGCCGCGCCGGGCGCCGACGGTGGGACCGTGTCGGTGGTCACCGACCTGGGCCGGCGCTACGTGCTCGCCGACGAGGGGGTGCTCGGCATGCTCGGCTACCGGGAGGTCACCCCGGTCCGGCTGCCCGCCGGCCTGGTCAGCCTCGTCCCGGCCGGCAGCACCCTCGATCCGGCCGCCGCCCGGGCTGTCGCCGCCCCGTCCTGACCGGCCCGCTGCCGGGCCGGTGCGCCGGGGTCGAACCTTCCCCGCAGCACCGTCCGGGTGCCCACGCGGGTACCACGGTCAGTCGGTGGGGCGGCGCAGCAGGCTGACGGCGAAGTCCGCATCGTCGCGCCAGGGGCGCAGGTCCCAGGTGGCGAAGCGCTGTTCGAGCCGCAGGCCGGCGGCGGCCAGGTCGCTGTCGAAGTGGTCGAGCCGGTAGCCCCGGTCGAGGCCGAAACCGACGAGCACCACCCCGTCCGGGCGCAGGTGGGCGGCGATCCGGGTCAGCACGGCGGGTTCGGTGCCGGCGGCGACGAAGGCCATCACGTTGCCGGCCACCACGGCGGCGTCGAACGGCTCCGCCTCGCCGTCGGTGGCGAGGTCCAGCGTGGCGAGGTCGGCGACCAGCCAGCGCGGCCCGGGATGGTCGGTGCGGGCCGCGTCGACCAGGGCGGGGTCGGCGTCGACCCCGACCACCCGGTGCCCCCGGGCGGCGAGCGCGGCACCGACCCGACCGGTGCCGCAGCCGGCGTCCAGGATGCGCGAGCCGGGGGCCACGACCGCGTCGACCAGGCGGGCCTCGCCGGCCAGGTCGGCCCCCTCGGCGGCGAGCCGCCGGAACCGGTCGATGTACCACTGGGAGTGTTCGGGGCCGGTCTCGGTCGCCCACCGGGTCGGGTTGGTCATGCCGCCACGGTAACCGGCCGGCCCGGCGTGCCGCGGCGTCCACGGCAGGGCGACCGGGCCCGGGGACCCCAAACGGGCACCCGGCCCGGTCGCGCGGCGGGCTCACGGCAGCTGGGCCACCGTGACGAACTCGTTGTAGGTGAAGACCTTGCCCATCGACCGGGGGAACGGGAAGGAGTACTGCTTGACCACCGTCATGCCGAGATCCCGGGCGGCCTGCGCGGCCTCGTCGAACCCGACGAACCGGACGTGGGTCGCGTCGCTGGCGTATCCCCGCTCCTGCGGGGTGATGAAGACCGCCGTGCCGCCGGAACGCAGGAACGGCAGGTAGCTGGAGACGACCTCCAGGGCCGCGTCGGCGGGCAGGTGCTCCAGCAGGTGGGCGGCGAGCAGCGCGTCGAAGGCGCCGGGCCGGGCGTGCGGGGACTGGTGGAACTCCTCGATCGTGTACGCCTCCAGCCCGGCCGCCCGCGCGTGTGCCACCGAGGTGGGGTTGTGGTCCACCCCGACCGCGCCCTCGCCCAGGTTGGCCAGGTTGCGGCCGAGGCCGCAGCCGACGTCGAGGGTGCGGCCCAGTTCGAGCCGTTGGAGGTTCCACCGGTACGGCGCCTGCACGTCGAGCACCTGCTTCCAGCGCGCGCCACCGAGGCGTTGCAACCGCTGGGTGTAGTCCTCACCCTCGGTGCCCGCCGCGGTGTCCTGCTCTGCTCGACTCATCGCCGGCCTCTCTGCCCGTCGCGGAAACGTCGCCACCCGGCGCGCGTGCGGGGACACGCCGCCGGCCGTCGGGTTTCCGGGCCGACGCGGACACCCGACAGATGCTAAGGACCCGGGCGGCCATCGTCAGCCCCCACGGGCGGCGGGTCGGCCCTGGTGACACAGGGTGTCGCCGGGTTCGACCCTGGGTGTCGGTCGGCGGGGTCGGCATCCCACGGGCCGGGTGCCGCCGGTCGGGGCAGTCGTCCCCGGGTCAGGCGACGCCGGCCGGGGTGACGCCGCCGGCCCGCAGTGCGGCCAGTGGGGCGTCGTCGACGGCGTAGCCGAGCGCGTCGACCACCTCGACCACGCCGCTGACCTGCGCGCTGAGGCGCAGCGCCAGGTGCACGGTGGACCACCGGTCGAGTTGGCCGGTGAGGGTGACCACCCCGCCCTGCACGGTCACGTCGACGGTGCCGTCGGGCACCCCGAGCACCCGGCGCAGCACGTCGGTGACGACGTCGCGGCGGATGTCGGCGTCCGGCCGGAGGTGGACCCGCAGCAGGTCGCCCCGGGTGACGATGCCGACGAGGCGGCCCCGGTCGTCGACGACGGGCAGCCGCTTGACGCCCCGCCGGTCCATGGTCCGGGCGGCCTGCGCGAGGGTCGCGCCGGGGGAGACGGTGACCGCCGGTGCGGTCATCAGGTCCCCGGCCAGGGTCGCGGCGGCCTTGGCCCAGGCGGTGCGGGTCCGGCGACCGGGGAGGATCCGCCGCTCGTGCGGCTGCCCGAGCCGTTCCACCTTGTGCAGCAGGTCGGCCTGGGAGACCACGCCGAGCACCCGCCGGGTGTCGTCGACCACCGGCACCGCCGTGACGTGCCGGGCGGTGAGCAGGTCCACCACCGTCCGGTACCCGGTGTCCTCGTCCACCGTGAGCACGTCGACCGTCATCACGTCCTGCACCTGCCACGTCCGCATGGCGTCCTCCTCGGTCCCGCCTCCGACGCTAGGTGTCGGGCGGGGCGTGGGGCAGGGGCGCAGGACCGGATCGGGACGGGCCGGAGGTCCCGGCTGGTCGGGCGACCCTAGGATGGCGGGGGCCCGCGGCTGCGGCACCCCACCTGACCAGGCGTTAAGGTCCCGCCCATGGTGGAAAATAGCCGGTTTGCAAGCCCTTTCGCCGCAAAATTACTTGTCGGTAGACACTTAGGCTGAAACTCCTTTTCGCGCTAGGGGGATGATCGGCCGATTTTCGCCGTCCGATCTTCAGGGGGCGGTGGGCCCTTCGGTCCGACTCCGATCGATGATCTTTCCTCGGCCTGATGTCGTCCTATTCTGCTTCCATTGTGAAGTCCTGGGGGGGATCATGATCACAATTGGCTGTTCCCGCACGGCTGCCCACAGTGGAGTCGAGCCGATCCGCTGACATGGCGCAACCGACGATCATCCAACAGTTCGCCGAGGTCTCGGCCACCCGTACCGACCACCCGGCGATCCTCGGCGAGACCCACGAGGTCAGCTACGCCGCCCTGGCCGCCACCGTCGGCGGACACGCCGTCGCGCTCACCGCGGCCGGCGTCCGACCCGGCGACCGGGTCGCCCTGCTCACCGGGCACGGCACCGGCACCATCGCCGCCGTCCTCGGCACCCTCGCCGCCGGTGGCGTGTACGTGCCGCTGGACCCCGGGTTCCCGGTCGACCGGCTCCGGCACATGCTCGCCGCCGCCGACGTGCGCGTCGTCGCCTGCGCCCCCGACCACCGCGACCTCGCCGACGCCCTGTGCGCCACCCGACCCGGCACCCGCGTGCTGGTCCTCGACCCGGCCGCCACCGCCGCGCTGCACCCCCTCCCGGTCGACCCCGACAGCCCGGCGTACGTGCTGTTCACCTCCGGCTCCACCGGCACCCCCAAGGCCGTCGCGCAGACCCACCGCAACCTGCGGCACGTCGTCGACAACCAGATCCGCACCCTGGCGATCGGCCCGGCCGACCGGCTCAGCCTGCTCGCCTCGTTCAGCTTCGACGCGGCCATCCCCGACCTCTATCCGGCGCTGCTCACCGGGGCCGCCGTCGTCCCGGTCGACCTGCGGCGGCACGGCCTGGCGTACGCCGTCGGACAGCTCGCCCGGCACCGGGTCACCGTCTACCACTCCACTCCGACGGTCTACCGGTTCCTGCTCGACACCCTCGGTGAACGGCGGCTGGACAGCATCCGGGTGGTGCTGCTCGGCGGCGAACAGGCCACGCACGCCGACGCCGCCCGGGGGCGCGACCGGTTCGCACCGGGATGCGTGCTGGTCAACGGCTACGGCGCCACCGAGATGACGTTCGCCGCCCGGTACGCGTTGCCGCTGGCCGACGCCGACCCGACCGGCACCGGCCCGCTGCCGATCGGCACCGCACTGCCCGGCTACACGCTGCGGTTGGCCGACTCCGGCGAGATCGTGGTGCGCAGCCCGCACCTCGCCCCCGGCTACCTCGGCCAGCACAGCGACCGGTTCGGTGCCGACCCCGACGGGACGCCCACCTACGCCACCGGCGACCTGGGCGCGTGGCTGCCCGGCGGGGAACTGGTCTGCCTCGGCCGGCTCGACCGCCAGGTCAAGGTCCGTGGGTTCCGGGTCGAGCTGACCGAGGTCGAGGCCGTCCTCGCCGTACAGCCAGGCGTCGCCGCCGTCCGCGCCATCGCCCGCGACGGGGCACTGCTCGCGTACGCCGTGCCGGCCGGCGGCGACCTCGACCCGGCGGCGCTGCGTGCCGCCCTCGCCCGGCGGCTGCCCGAGTACGCGCTGCCCCGCGCCGTGCTGGTCCTCGACGCGTTCCCGCTCACCGTCACCGGCAAGATCGACGAGCGGGCACTGCCCGACCCGCCCCGGACGGTCCCCGCCGGACAGGAACCGGCCACCGACACCGAGCGGGCCGTGCACGAGATCTGGTGCGCGGTGCTCGGCCGCGACACCGTCGGCCGGCAGGAGAGCTTCTTCGACGCCGGTGGACAGTCCCTGCTGCTCGGCCAGGTGCAGCAGCGCATCGCCGACCGGTTCGGCACGACGCTGCCCATGGTGCGGCTGTTCGCCCACCCGACGATCGCCGCCCAGGCCCGGCTGCTCGACCCGGGCGTCGACGCCACGCCGGCCACGGCGGCGCGCACCCGCCCGCTCCCCGCGCCGATCCTGCCCACCCCGACCGCGCCACCGGTCGCCGCCCGCGAGTACACCGGCGACGAGATCGTGGTGGTGGGGCTCGCCGGCCGGTTCCCCGGCGCACCCGACGCCGCCACCTTCTGGTGGAACGTCTGCGCCGGCGTCGACTCTGTGCACGACCACTCCGACGTCGAGTTGACCGCCCTCGGTATCGGGCCCCGACTGCGCGCCGACCCCCGGCACGTGCGGGCCACCGGCCGGCTCGACGGGGTCACCGACTTCGACGCCGAGTTCTTCGCCATGGGCGACGAGGAGGCCGCCCGGACCGACCCCCAGCACCGGCTCTTCCTGGAGACGGCGTGGGAGGCCCTGGAGGACGCCGGGCACGACCCGACCCGCTTCCCCGGCCTGGTCGGCGTCTACGCGGCCACCTCCGCCAACCGCTACTTCCTGTTCCACCTGATGGACAATCCGGCCGTGGTCGGCGACGTCGACCCGGACGACTGGGAGGCCCGGCTGATCGGCCGGCAGTCCACCGACCACCTGCCCGGCCAGGTGGCGTACCGGCTCGGGTTGACCGGGCCTGCGGTGGCCGTGCAGACCGCCTGCTCCAGCTCGCTGGTCGCGGTCTGTACCGCCGCCCAGAGCCTCGCCGACTACCAGTGCGACATCGCCCTCGCCGGCGGGGTCAACGTCACCTGGCCCCGCTACCGGGCCACCCCCGGCGGGCTGGCCTCCCCGGACGGCCGCTGCCGCGCCTTCGACGAGGCCGCCGAGGGCTCCGGCTTCGGCTCCGGGGTGGGCGTGGTCGCGTTGCGCCGGCTCGCCGACGCCCAGGCCGACGGGGACCGGATCTACGCCGTCCTGCCGGGCTGGGCGGTCACCAACGACGGCCCCGACCGGGCCGGCTTCGCGGTGCCCGGCCCCGCCGGCCAGGCCGCCGCCGTCGCGAACGCGCTGGCCGCCGCCGAGGTCGCCCCCGGCGAGGTCCGCTTCATCGAGGCCCACGGCAGCGGTACGCCGCTGGGCGACGCCATCGAGGTCGCCGCCCTGCACGAGGTGTACGGCGGGGCCGCCCCCGCCGAGTCCTGCGCGCTCGGCGCGGTCAAGACCAACATCGGTCACCTCGACGCCGGTGCCGGCATCGCCGGGCTGATCAAGACGGTGCTCGCCGTCCAGCACGGGGTGATCCCGCCGAACCTGCACTTCACCCGCCCGCACCCGGAGATCGATCTGGCCGGCGGTCCGTTCTACGTGCCCACCAAGGCGCGGGACTGGCCGGACGCGCCCCGCCGGGTGGCCGGGGTCAGCGCGTTCGGGCTCGGCGGCACCAACGCGCACGTGGTCGTGGAGCAGCCGCCACCTGCCGTACCGGCCGAGCCGTCGCCCCCACGGGCCTGGTTGCTGCCGGTGTCGGCGCGTACCCCGCAGGCGTTGCGGGCGGCGCTGACCCGGCTGCGGCACCACCTCGCCGGTGTCGGACCGGCGCTGCCCGAGGTGGCCGCCACCCTGGCGCTGGGCCGGCGGCCCTTCGCCAGGCGGGCCGCCGTCGTCGCCGCCGACCTGGCCGAGGCGGTCGCCGGACTCGACGAGCTGCTCGCCACCGACGCCACCGTGGCCGGCGCGCCGGGGGCGTTGCGTGACCTGGCCGCCGGCTGGGTCGCCGGCCGCGACGTCGACTGGGCCGCGCTGCACCCCGAGGGCACCGTCCGGCGCACCGGGCTGCCCGGCTACCCCTTCCAGCGCCGGCGGCACTGGATCGACCCACCGCAGAGAGGCGCACGGTGAACTGGTTCGTCTCGCCCGGAAGCCGACCCCAGGCACCGGCGCAGCTGTTCTGCCTGCCGTACGCCGGGGGCGGAGCCAGCGCGTTCCGCCGCTGGCAGCCGGAGGCCGGCCCGGACGTGGAGGTGCTGCCGGTGCAGCTGCCCGGCCGGGAGAACCGGATCGGCGACGACCCGGACTTCACCGTCGCGGAGCTGGCCGCCGCCATCGCCGACCGGGCCGACCGCCCGTACGCGATCTACGGGCACTCGATGGGCGGGCGGCTCGGCTTCGAGGTGGTGCGGGAGCTGCGCCGGGACGGCCGGGAGCTGCCGGTACGGCTGTACGTCGGCGGCGCCCGCGCCCCGCACGTCACCGCCGCGAGCTTCTTCGACGGCCTGTCCCGGGTGGACGACGACGAACTGCTGCGCCGGCTCGCCGCCGGCGGCGGCCTGCCCGACGGCCTGCTGGACCACCCGGAGCTGGTGGAGCTGCTGCTGCCGTTGCTGCGCGCCGACTTCGGCCGGGTCGACAGCTACCGGTACGCCCCCGGGGCGCCGCTGCCGGTGCCGGTGGTGGCGTTCGCCGGGCGGCACGACCGGGCGGTCAGCCGGGAACAGAGCGCCGCCTGGGCCGAGCACACCGCCGCCGGCTTCACCCTGCACGAACTCGACGGTGGGCACTTCTTCCTGCACGACCGGCTGCCCGAGCTGCTGGGCCTGATCCGCGCCGACCTGACCGCCGCCCTCGACTCCCCGGCTCCCGCACCGGCCGGCGGCCCGGTTTCCCCGGGTGAGGCGGGCACCACCGCCGGGCCCCACGCCGACCGGTCCGACCCGGTCGCGGCCGGTGCCGGCCGCGACCCGGGGTCCGCCGGGTCGGTGCCGGCGGCCGGTACGCCCGAGCACCGGGTGCCGCTGGGCGACACCGGCTGGTCGGTGTGGCGCGACGCGATCCTGCGCAGCACCGGCTTCCCGGCCGACGGCCTCGCCCTGTTCGCCGCCCCGGCCGCCGCCGAGCTCGCCGACGAACTGCTGGCCACCGGCGGCGTCGAACGCTTCGACAAGGAGTTCGACGAGGCCGTCCGCGCCGCCGGGCAGCGGTTCACCGAACTCGCCGCCGACCCGCTGCTGCGCGAGGCGGTGACCTGGCAGAACCGGGGCGCGCTGGTGGCCTTCGACGGCCTGGTCCGGGGCGGTCCCGACGCGTCGCGCAACGTGCGCCGTCGCGACCGGGAACGGGCCCTGCTCAAGTACTGGCAGCGGTACTGCGGCAAGAACGAGACGGTCGGCTTCTTCGGCCCCAGCTGCTGGGTGACCGTCGACCCGGCGCAGCCGGAGACCGCCCGGCTGCGGGTCGGCCCCGAACTGACCCGGCGACGGTGGGTCCGGTTCGAGTCGTGGGCCCTCGACGAGTACGCCGAGTGCATCGGCGCCGAACTCGCCGTCCGGCGCTGGTGGCCGCCGGTGCTGGCCCCGCAGGTCGCGGTGCGCGGGCGCAGCGTGCTGCGTCCCGGGCAACCGCCGGTGGCGCTGTCACCGGTGGAGGCCGCGTTGCTGGCCGCCGTCGACGGCCGCCGGCCCGCCCACGACCTGGTCGCCGACCCGGCCATCGGACTTCGTCGGCCCGAGGACGGCTACACGCTGCTCGACCGGCTCGTCGAACGGGAGCTGCTCACCTGGGACGCGGCCCTGCCGGTCAGCCCGGCCGCGGAGGAGGTGCTGCGCGCACGGATCGACGCCGTCGGCGATCCGGCGGCCCGACTGGCCGCCCGGTCCGGGCTGCACCGGCTCACCGCCGCCCGGGACGCCGTCGCCGCGGCGGCCGGTGACCCGCACCGCCTGGGCCTCGCCCTCGACGCCCTCGACGCCACCTTCACCGAGCTGACCGGGCGGTCGCCCCGGCGTCGGGAGGGCCGGATGTACGCCGGCCGTACCCTCTGCCACGAGGACACCGCCCGGGACCTCGACGTCACCCTCGGTGCCCCGTTCCTGGCCGACCTGGCCGCGCCGCTCGACGTGCTGCTGCGCGCCGCCCGGTGGATGGTGGCCGCCCTGGCCCAGGCGTACGACCGGGTCTTCCGTGAGCTGTACGACGAACTGCGCGGCGAGGCCGGGGACGCCCCCGTCTCCCTGGCCGACCTGTGGTACCTCGCCCAGGGACTGTTCTGGGGCACCGGCGACCGGCCGGTCGACGCGGTCGCCGCCGACTTCGCCGCCCGCTGGGCGGGACTGTTCGGCTTCGCCGGGCTGCCACCGGGTACCCGGGAGGTGCGCCTCGCCGCCGCGGATCTCGCCGACCGGGTCGACGAGGTCTTCCCGGCGGCCCCGGCGCGCTGGTCCAAGGCCGTCCTGCACAGCCCCGACCTGCAACTCTGCGCGCGGGACGCGGCGGCGTTGGCGCGCGGGGAGTACACCGTCGTGCTCGGCGAACTGCACGCCGCGTGGGCGTCCTTCGACTGCGAGGTGTTCATCCCGGCCCACCCCGACCCACAACGGCTGCGGGACGCCCTCACCACGGACCTGGGTGGGCGTCGGCTGCGGCTGCTGTACCCCACCGACTGGCCACGGCGGACCAGCCGGACCGCCGAAGCCCTCGCCGGGCCCAGCGACCGGCAGTTGGCCTTCGCGGCGGCGCCCGGGGCCGATCCGGCACGGGTGCTGCCCACGGTGGCGCTCACCGTGTCCGAGCGGGACGGCGAACTGGTCGCCACCGCCGCCGACGGCGAGAGCTGGCCGTTGACCGAGGTCTTCGGCGAACTGCTCAGCGCCCACGCGGTGGACGGGTTCAAGCTGGTCGCCGCCGCCCCCTACACCCCCCGGGTCACCATCGACCGGCTGGTGGTGGCCCGGCGGACCTGGCGCACCACGGTGGGGGAGAGCGGTCTGGCCGACGCCGCCGGGGAACGTGACCGGTTCCTCGCGGTGCGGGCCTGGCGACGCCGGCTCGACCTGCCCGAGCAGGTGTACGTCAAGCTCGGCAGCGAGACCAAACCCTGCTATGCCGACCTGAGCAGCCCGGCCTTCGCGAACATGTTCTGCGCCATGGTGCGGGCGGCCCGGATGGGGGATGGCACCGAGGTCTCCCTGACGGTCAGCGAGATGCTGCCCGGCCCGGACGACGCCTGGGTGCCCGACGCCGCCGGCCGCCGGTACCTCAGCGAACTGCGCCTGCACGTGGTCGACGACACCGCCCGGGACGACCGGTGAACCGGCACACCGTCCGCCCGGTGGGGCGTACCGCACCAGCAACCGTACGGGGAGCGACGTGACCGACATCCTGTCCATCAGTGCCGTCACCGGGGAAGATCTGCCCTGGCCGGACGGCACGCTGGCCGACCTGATCGTCGAGCGGGCGGCCCGCTGCCCGGACGCGGTGGCGGTGCGCCAGTGGGACGACCGGCTCACCTACCGGGAGCTGGTCGGCCGGGCGGCGGGCCTGGCCGCGGCGCTGCGGGCCCGGGGGGTCGGCCGGCAGACCCGGGTGGGGATCTGCGCCCACCGCCACCCCGACCTCGTGGTCGACGTCCTCGGCGTGCTGCTCGCCGGGGGCTGCTACGTGCCGTTGGAGCCCGGTGGCCCCCGGCAGCGGCTGCGGGAGATCGCCGCCGACGCCGGGGTGACGCTCGTGGTGGGGGACGCGGCGGCTGTCGAGTTCGCCGACACCCCCGGCGTCGAGGTGGTCACCGCCAGCGGCCCGGCTCCGCTGACGCCCTGCCCGGCGCGGGCCGGCGACCCGGCGTACGTGCTGTTCACCTCGGGTTCCACCGGCCGGCCCAAGGGGGTGCTGACCACCCACCGCAACGTGGTGGAGTTCGTCACCGGCTGCGCCGCGCTCAGCGCCGCCGACGCCGGGGTCCGCAGCCTCGGCATCGCCTCGCTCGGCTTCGACGCGGCCAGCATCGACCTGTTCGTCCCGCTGCTGCTCGGTGGCAGCGTGCAACTGCTCGGCGGCGACGACCGGTCCGACCCGGACCGGCTGGCCCGGTTCATCGTCGCCCACGACGTGAACTGGGGTTTCATCACCCCGACCGTGCTGTCCATGCTGGACCCGGCCCGGGTGCCCGGCTGGCGGACGGTGCTCTGCGGCGGCGAGGCCGTCCCCGCCGACCTGGTCGCCCGCTGGGCGCCGGGCCGACGGCTGCTCAACGGCTACGGCCCCACCGAGACCACCGTGCTGGCGGTCAGCGGCGAGCTGACCGCCGCCGACGCCGACCCGGTGCCGATCGGGCTGCCCCTGCCCAACCACCGGGCGTACGTGGTGGACGACGGGCTGCGGGCGGTGCCGCCGGGGCAGACCGGTGAGCTGCTGATCGGCGGGCCGGGACTGGCCGACGGCTACCTCAACCGGCCCGGCCTGACCGCCGACCGGTTCGTCCCCGACCCGTTCTCCGGGCTGCCCGGCGAGCGGCTCTACCGCACCGGTGACCTCGTCCGGCAGGCCGACGACGGGCGGATCGTCTACCTCGGCCGGGCCGACCGGCAGGTCAAGATCCGGGGCCAGCGGATCGAGCTGGGCGAGGTGGAGGCCGTGCTCGCCGACGTGCCCGGCGTGGCCCGGGTGGCCGTGGAGGCGGTGCCCGGCCCGGCCGGGACCGAACTGGTCGCCTTCCTCACCCCGGCCACCGCGCCCGACGACGACG